>DATFHI010000173.1:0-5586 GCA_035248525.1 Fimbriimonadaceae bacterium
TTGGATTTGCCGCCTCGGTCGATCCGTCGCTGGATCGAATCGTCACAACCGACAGCAAGCGTTTGCAGCAGATCCTGACGAACTTATTGTCCAACGCCTTCAAGTTCACCGCGCAAGGCAGCGTATCGCTAAAGATGCGCGCGGCAGAATCAGGTTGGTCTAGCGACCACCCAATCCTTTCCGGGGCGGACGCCGTAGTTGCCTTTGAAGTAGAAGACACGGGAATTGGTATTCCTGTCGAAAAGCAGAAGATCATCTTCGAGGCGTTTCAGCAAGCCGACGCGAGTACGAGCCGAAAGTATGGCGGTACAGGTTTGGGACTTGCGATCAGCCGAGAATTGGCCACTTTGTTGGGCGGCGAGTTGGCTCTGAAGCAAAGCACGCCGGAAGGAAGCCAATTCGTTCTGTATCTCCCGCTTCACTATATGGGAGCGGTTCACAGCGGGCAGCCGACCGAAGCCGTGCAAAAGCGTCCGGTTGCACCGAGCGCGGAAGAGTTGGACCGAATCGAGGAGCCGATCGTCGATGACCGAGACAACATCTCTCCCGAGGATCAAGTGCTTTTGATCGTGGAAGACGATGTCCACTACGGCAAGGTTTTGGCCGACCTGGCGCGGCAGGAAGGATTCAAGATCCTTTTGGCCACCAAGGGCGGCGAAGCGCATCCGTTGGCCAGCCAATTCCAGCCCACGGCGATAACCCTGGACGTATTGCTGCCGGATATGACGGGCTGGTCGGTCTTGAACCAACTGAAATTGGATCCTGCCACCCGGCACATCCCTGTGCAGATCGTTAGCCTTGATGAGGACTTGGAGAGAGGACTTTCGGGAGGAGCGTTCGCATGCACGACCAAGCCGGCGGAGACAAGCTCGTTGGAGGCCATTCTCGCCCGGCTTCATGAATTCTCGAAGTCGGCCAAGAAGCGACTTCTGATTGTGGAGGACAACCCCGCGGAGCAGTTGAGCATTCAGGAGCTGTTGGGACACGAGGACATCGAGATCGAGACCGCATCTTCGGGTGAAGAAGCGCTCGCGGCGATGGAGAAAGGAAACTTCGACTGTGCTGTTCTCGACCTGAAGCTGCCAGATATGTCCGGGTTTGAAGTGCTGGAGCAGATGCACAGCAACGCCATGCTTCGGGACATGCCGGTGGTGGTATTTACAGGTAAGGAGCTTAGCGAAGACGAATCCAAGCAGCTACAAGCGATGGCCCGAAAGGTTGTGGTGAAGGGAGTGGAGTCGCCCGAGCGACTGCTCGACGAAACCGCGATGCTTATGCATAGGTCCATTGCCAACTTGCCACCTGATAAGCAACGGCTCATCGAGCAATTGCACCGATCCGACAAGCCGCTGGAGAACAAGACGGTGTTGGTAGTCGACGACGACCCACGGAACATCTTCGCGCTCTCAAGTGTGTTGGAGCCGCGCGGCATGAACGTTCTAAGCGCGACAACGGGTCGGGAAGCGATCGATTTGATGGAGAAGGAGGACGGCATCTCCATTGTGCTGATGGACATCATGATGCCGGAGATGGATGGTTACGAAACCATCCGGACCATTCGGCAGAACCCAACCTTTAGGCGGCTTCCTATCATCGCGCTAACAGCAAAGGCGATGAAGGGAGATCGAGATAAATGTTTGGAGGCCGGGGCGTCTGACTATTTGGCGAAGCCAGTGGATACCGATCAGTTGCTTTCGGCGGTGAGGATGTGGCTAAAGCGATAGCACAAGGGCAAGAAGGGGCTCAACTTGAGCCGGTAAATATCCTCCTGGTGGACGACCAGCCCGCCAAACTGCTCAGCTATCAGGCGATCTTGGGTGAACTGGGCGAGAACCTGATTTGCGTTTCTTCCGCAAAAGACGCGCTGTCTCAACTGCTGAAGTTGGACTTCGCAATGATTCTGGTCGACGTCTGCATGCCGGAGCAGGATGGATTCGAACTCGTTGAAACCATTCGCCGCCATCCGAGATTTCGGGAGATTCCTGTTATCTTTGTATCGGCGTTCCAGCTAACTGATTTTGATCGCCATAAGGTGTATGAATCGGGCGCGGTCGACTTCGTTTCTGTCCCCGTGGTGCCCATCGTCTTGCGAACCAAGGTTGCGATCTTTGCCGATCTCTACCGCAAATCCAGGGACTTGGCCCGACTTAATCAAGAGTTGGAGAGCCGCGTCTATCATCGAACCACGGAACTCCGACAAACTCAATCCGCCCTAATGGAGGCCGGCAAGAGGAAAGATGAATTTCTGGCGATTCTCGCGCATGAGTTGAGAAATCCACTCGCGCCGATGCAGAACTCACTGGAGTTGCTGCGCAGACTTGAAGTCCAGGAGCCGATTGTAGAGTCGATTTGCAACACATTCGATCGTCAACTGCATCAGTTGACGCGGTTGATCGACGACCTGATGGATGTGAGCCGCATCACAAGAAACAAACTGGAGTTGAAAAAGGATTCGGTACTGCTGAGCACGATTGTGGCGAGCGCGATGGAATCGACCTGCAAACGCCTCGATCAGGCCCGACAGCGCTTGGTCGTCGAGCAGCCCTCCGGAGATGTTTGGCTAAAAGCGGACAGCGTCCGACTCTCTCAGGTCATTACAAATTTGATCAACAATGCCAGCAAATTCTCGCCGGCAGAAAAGTCCATCTACTTGAACGTGACGGTAGAAGATGGAGAAATTCATGTATCCGTTCGAGATGAAGGAATTGGCATGGATGAGCAGGAAGTGGCTCAAGTATGCGAGCCATTCTATCAGGTCAACCGCTCTAGAGAACTCTCACAAGGCGGACTGGGAATCGGCTTAACATTGGTGCAGACAATAGTCGAAAAGCATGATGGAAAGGTACAGATCGAGAGCGACGGATTGGGGGAGGGAAGCTGCGTGACATTCAGCATACCGGTCGATGCCGACACGAAACCTCAGCCGGCGCTCCACGAATCTGAGCAGCCGGCGACGAGATCACGCCGCTTTTTAGTGGTGGACGATAACGAAGATGCTGCCCATACTTTATGCCGACTGCTGGAATTTCTTGGGCACAGCGTGAGCGTGTGTTACAACGGCCAAGCGGCGGTAGAACTAGCGGAATCGATCAAGCCCGAAGTTATATTGATGGACTTGGGGATGCCCGTCATGGACGGTTTCGATGCGGCACGGGAAATCAGGACGCAGACCTGGTCCAAGGACATGATTCTGATCGCCCTAACAGGTTGGGGCCAGGAACGAGATCGCAAGCACACGAAGGAAGTTGGCTTCGACTTCCACTTGGTCAAGCCGGTAACGCTCGCGACCCTGGAAAAGACGTTAGATGAAATTCCCAGGCTGACAACCGCAAATTAATTATCGGCCAGTGATGAAATTCATCAGCGGCCCATAAAAGATCGCGGCGCCGAATATGCCTGCGATACAAAGGACAAACGCACTGCGCAGACCGTTGTTGATCTTAACATTGCGTACCGCGTCGCCCTCTTCCTCCGCCACAAACATGGCGCGGGCGATACCCAGATAGTAGTAAACGCTTACGATGGAGTTGATGGCGAGGACGATTGCCAGCGGAGCCAGATCGGCTCTAAGCGCATCCTGAAATATGAGTAGTTTTCCTACGAAACCCGAAGTCGGCGGAATGCCGATGAGGGAGCACATAAAGATGATTAATGCGCCGGCGGCCATCGGTGCGCGGTGCCATAATCCGCGGACGTCGTCGAACTGGGTGCCCTCTTTGCCCGACCGAGCGGCCAGCGAAATCACGGCGAATGCGCCGATGGTCATCAGCAAGTAGCTCAGCAAGTAGTAACTGATTGTGTCGGTGCCGATAAGCTCGGGCCGCTTCACATGGGCGAGAATGGCGACCAAGATATATCCCGCGTGGGCAATGGATGAATAACCCAGAACGCGCTTGACATCCTTTTGGCCAAGGGCGACCAGGTTTCCAATCGTCATCGTCAGGATCGCGATCCAGAACATGGCGGGCAGCCAATATTGTTGGAGCGCGATGGTGGAATCGGCGACGCGCCAAAGAGCGGCGATGGCGGCAATCTTCGAACCGGCGGCCATGAAGGCCGTGACGTTGGTGGGAGCGCCTTGATAAACGTCGGGCGTCCACATGTGGAACGGAACGAATGCGCTCTTGAAGGAGAGACCGATCAGGATGAGGGCCAAGCCAAAGAGCATCATGCCCCGTTCTTGCCCGGTCCCCGATATCCAACCCTGGCCGATTTGGTCCAAGTGCAGCGAACCGGTCGCCCCGTAAACGAACGAAATACCGTACAGCAGGAAGCCGGAAGCGAATGCGCCCAGCAGGAAGTATTTGAGCGCCGATTCCTCCGACTTAGATTCCTTGCGGCTGAGCCCCGCCAACACGTAGAGGGCAATGGAGAGTACTTCCAACCCTACGAAGATCATCAGCAGGTTTCGGGTCGCCGCCATCACCATCGCGCCGACGGTAGACCAAAGCAGCATGGGATAGAACTCGCCAAATGGGATGCGCTTCTCCCGCAGATAGCCTTCGCTGAAAAGGATGCTAAGGAACGCGGTAAGCACCAACAACAACTGCATCGATAGGGAGAATCGGTCGCGGACCACCATCCCCGCGAAAGCTTCGCCGTACACGTACAGTTCCGCATTGAATTGAACAACGAGCGAGAAGCCAGCCAGGAGCAATCCGATTAAAGAGAATCCAACGATGAGGTTGTTATTCTTCTTGGGGCGGGCCATTTCGATGCAGAGGGCAATGATTCCCGTCATGGCGACCACGATCACCGGGGCGATCATCGTCCAGTCGAATAGCGGCATCATGGGCTTATATGGCATAGCTGTCTTCAGTTCTCAAATTGGATTCTAAAACTCTGGATAAGAAGGCGGTTCCGGTCTTGAGGAGCACGTCGGCTTCGGGGGATTCACACAATAGTGCACCGGCGCGCATTTCCCGAACGGTAGGGACCTCGATCTTGGAATCTTTGGCGTCCCATCCGAAAAGGCTGGCGGGCAGGTCGCTCACGAAGTCCAAGTAAACGTCTTCTTCTCCAACCACGAAAAGCACGTTGAAGACGGCGTCTTGGACATCCGCGAGCAGGTCTCGGTCCTTTTCCAAGTAGTACCCGCCATACTGCATGGGGGTGCAGTGCCGGGCTCTCGCGCCATACAGGCGATAAAAGATTCCATCCGCGCCAACTTCAAACGCGGTGTCGATGTCCCGACGGGCCTCGTCCACAAACTCTCCCAGGAGCCGGTTCCCGGATCGGGGATCATCCTTCAATGCTTGATTGAGGTCCACCCCCTTTTGAAGCGCCAGTCCGAAGGGATTGGTGACTTCTACGAGGGCGAGTTCGCCGGATTGCGGCTCGATCTCATCAGGAAGGGTTTCATGGTTGAAGTGTTGGACGTCGGATTCTGAGGTCTGGTAGGGCCAGGCTATGACCGGCTGACGATCTGGCTGAACGCCCTTGGCAACCGCTAACAGACGCTCGCGGGAGGTCATCTGTTGGCAACCACCTCACCACCGTCTTCAGTGGGCTGCGGTGGTTGCTAACAGACGCTCGCGGGAGGTCATCTGTTGGCAACCACCTCACCACCGTCTTCAGTGGGCTGCG
>DATFHI010000174.1:0-16612 GCA_035248525.1 Fimbriimonadaceae bacterium
GGCTCCCAGCCGAGCTTCTCCTTCGCCTTGGAAGGATCCCCGAGCAATGTCTCCACCTCGGTGGGTCGATAGTATTGTGGGTCGACCGACACCAAGGTTCGACCAGATTTGGGATCGATCCCAACTTCCAACTCCTCCTTCCCTTGCCATTCCAGGTCGATTCCAACTTCGTGAAATGCCTTCTCCGTGAAATCCCTAACGCTGGTTTGGCGGCCGGTGGCGACGACGTAATCGTCGGGGTGGTCTTTCTGCAGCATCAACCACATCATTTCCACGTAGTCTCGAGCGTGGCCCCAGTCGCGAAGTGCGCTCAGGTTGCCCAGGAAGAGGCCTTGTTGCAGCCCAACCGCGATTCTGGCGGCCGCCCGGGTGATTTTTCGCGTGACAAACGTTTCCCCGCGCAACGGCGATTCATGGTTGAACAAAATCCCGTTGGATGCATGCATGCCATAAGCCTCGCGGTAATTGACCACAATCCAAAACCCATATAACTTGGCCACTGCATAAGGACTTCGAGGGTAGAAGGGAGTGGTTTCGCTTTGCGGGATTTGTTGGACCAGGCCATACAGTTCGCTGGTCGATGCTTGGTAGAACCGGACTCTCCTCTCCATCCCAAGGATGCGGATGGCTTCCAGAAGTCGCAAAACCCCGACCCCGTCGACTTCGGCCGTGTATTCCGGCGCGTCGAAGCTCACCTTCACGTGGGACTGGGCGCCAAGATTGTAAACCTCGTCCGGCTGCACTTTCTCCACGACTCGAACTAGCGAACTGCCATCGGTCAAGTCTCCGTGGTGGAGATAGAAGGGTAATCCCTGTTCATGGGTGTCGTGGAAAAGGTGGTCGATGCGGGCGGTGTTGAACAGCGAGGATCGCCGTTTGATGCCATGAACCTCATAGCCTTTCCCCAGCAAGTATTCGGCGAGGTAGGCCCCGTCTTGGCCCGTGATTCCAGTGATTAGCGCTTTCTTCATTCGGCTGACATTTCCAGACTAATGGGAATTCTGCAAGATACGAGCCAGTGGAGGCGAAAACGAAAAGGCGACTTATCCAGTGTAAACCGGACCTGGCTTATCGGCATATTCGCCTTTGAAAGGCTCATTCGCCTGACCAGGATAGGCTTCGAGTAAGCGTTCCTTCGTGTAGATAAAATCTTCCCGCTTGTAGTCCGAGAGCTCGAAATTCTTCCGAAGCACGATTGCGCCTGTCGGGCAAGCCTCCTGGCAGTAGCCACAGAAGATGCATCGGATCATATTGATCTCGTACCGAACGGCATAACGCTCGCCCGGACTGTATCTCGCCTCGTCCGTATTTTCCGCCGCCTCGACATAAATGCAACGTGCTGGGCACGCTCCCGCACACAACGAACAACCAATGCATCGCTCAAGACCGGTGTCGTAGCGAGTCAAAAAATGGCGCCATCGGGTTCGAGGATATTGCTCCCGAATCTCCTCGGGGTACATGATCGTGACCTTCTTATTCAGCAGCCTTCGACGGGTTATTCCAAATCCCGCCATGATCGGCTTGACAACGCCTCGATAAAGGTCGATGCTCACGCTTCCACCTCTCCGAGTTCCCGAGCTCCACTCAATCCTTCCCAAAGCTTGAGATCAGTAAGATTCCTTGGATTATTTCCGCGCTTGATCTTTTCTTGAAGTTTCAAAACGCCGTAGATGAGGGCGTCGGGAGAAGGCGGGCACCCAGGCACATATACATCGACTGGTACCACCTGATCGGCGCCTTGGACGATTGCGTAGTTATTGTAAACGCCGCCGGAGGAAGCGCATGCCCCCATCGAAATCACCCACTTGGGTTCTGGCATTTGGTCGTAAATCTGCCTCAAAACCGGAGCCATCTTTTTGGAAAGTCGGCCGGCAATAATCATTACGTCGGCCTGTCGGGGAGTCGCGCGGAAAGCTTCCGATCCAAAGCGGGCGAGGTCGAATCGGCTGGCGACCGTCGCCATCATCTCGATTGCGCAACAGGCCAATCCAAAAGTGAGCGGCCAAAGCGCATTTGCCCGGGCTTGGTTCAACAGCGTGTCGAGGGAGGTGAGGACGACGCTGCCCCCTTTCTGGACATCGCCGAGAACTGGGGTGGCGCTATCGTGCAAGACAACGGTTTCAACTCTCTTGGGCATATGGTTTCCGACTCGGATTCTACCGGACGCGTGCTGCAACCTGCCGAAAGACCTCGATGGAATTCGCTGGGTTAAGAGTCCGGGACGAGTAAGCATGAAGGGTATCCTTCCTATCCTTGAGTACAGCCTCTCCGGACAAGACGCAAGCATTTCTGCAGTGTGCAAACTGCAAGAAGATCCTATTTTCTATCGAGTTCGAGCAGAATTTGCGAGTCTGCAGCCACTGCGGACATCACCACCGGCTTTCCGCAAGAACCAGAATTGAATGGACATTCGACCCCGACACATTCGACGAGGAGGACGCCAATCTCCGCTCTTCGGATCCACTAGGGTTTCCCGAGTATGCAGAGAAGCTAAAGAGCGCGGAAGCCAAAACGTCGACTTATGACTCTATCATCGACGGAACCGCCAAGCTTGAAGGAGTTCCGGTAAGCATCGCGGTCGCGGATTTTGGGTTCATGGGCGGATCGATGGGATCGATCGCCGGTGAAAAAATAACGCGAACATTAGAGCGCGGAGCAGAAAACCAAATTCCGGTGATTATCTTCTGCGCTTCCGGCGGAGCGAGAATGCAGGAGGGTCTTCTTTCACTCATGCAGATGGCTAAGACCACTGCCGCCGCCGCCCGCTGCTACGACGCAGGTGTGCCTTACATTGCGGTATTCACGGACCCCACCATGGCGGGTGTCCTCGCCAGCTACGCTTCTATCGCGGACGTAATTATCGCCGAACCCAAGGCGCTTATCGGCTTTGCCGGCGCCCGAGTTGCAAAACAGGCCGGCGTCAGTAAAGTCCCCGACGATTTCCAAACCGCAGAATTCGTTTACAAGCATGGAATGATCGACCGGATCGTCCACAGGAAGGATTTGCGCAGCACACTCTCAACCCTTGTCGTCACGTTGGGCGGCAGGCTGGTTCCCGTTGGTCTCCAGGAGGACAAGTCTAATGGCGAAGAACTTTGAAGATTGGAACAAGCCGCTCCGAGACCTTGAGGAAGGCATTGAGAAGCTCAAAGAATTCGCGCGACGCGAGGACGATGCCCTCAAGAAAGTAGACCTCGAAGCGAAGATCGACGAACTCGAAGGTCGGCGTGATAACTACATCGAAGTCATGTTCAGCCGGCTCGGGCCCTGGGAGAAGGTGCTCGTTGCCCGCGCGCCCAAGCGACCGTATGCGCTCGACTACATCGGGGCGATGATGACCGATTTTGTGGAGCTGCAGGGCGACCGGCGCGGTTACACGGACAATGCCATCATTGGCGGCCCCGCAAAATTGGATGGACGCCCGGTCATGGTGGTGGGCCACCAAAAGGGCAGAAATATTCAGGAGCGTCAATTCCGAAACTTTGGAATGGCCAAACCCGAAGGTTATCGAAAAGCGATTCGGCTATTCGATATGGCGGAGCGGTTCCGGATGCCGGTCATTAGCTTGGTGGATACGCCTGCCGCCGACCCGGGAGTCGAGAGCGAGTCGCGAGGCATCAGCGAAGCCATCGCCGCCGGTATGTTCAAGATGTTTGAGCTAACCGTTCCGAGCGTGGCGGTTGTGATTGGCGAAGGCGGTAGTGGCGGAGCGATCGGAATCGCTGCTTCAAATCGGGTTTTGATGCAAGAGCATGCGGTCTACTCCGTCATTCCTCCCGAAGGATGTGCGGCGATCCTTTGGCGCATGCCGGAGCGGGGTGCGGAAGCCGCCCAGGCTCTTAAACTCACCGCGCAAAGTGCGGAGGAGTTTGGCATTATCGATGAGATCATCAAAGAGCCGCTTGGTGGCGCTCATCGAGATCCCATCGAGGCGTCGATGCTCGTCAAGTCCGCCATCTTGAGGCATCTCTCCCAGCTGGACAACCTAAACCCATCGGAACTGAAGTCCAACCGTTATGACAAGTTCCGGCAGATGGGCGTCTTGAAGACCGCTAAATAAAAACGGCTGCCCGGGTTCGGACAGCCGCTATCGTCTATCTGGCGCTTAGTTATTCTTTCGCGCCGTCCTGAATCCACTTCGTCAACGTGTTCATTTGGTCAGCGGAGAGGCTGCCTTGCGGTGGCATCTTGGGTGCGCGCCTTCCTTTGATCAGCATCATGATCAAGCTATTGTCCGGATCGCCGGGGGTGACGATCGCCCCATTTCGTCCTCCGGTCATCACGGATTTATAGTTCGCGAGGCTGACTCCCGCGGTCATTCGGGCGACATGGCAACCGCAGCGAGCGGCGAAGATTGGTCCAACATCTTTCCAACCCAAAGCAAGTGCCGACTTCTCCATCTTTTGCGCTCCGGAAGGAAGCTGAAATTGCTTGTCACTGACGGCTATCGGGTCTTTGCCCACAACAACTTCCGAAGCGATGACCAACACCGTCGACTTCTGACCGCCATTGTCCTCGCTATAAGTTGCGCCCCGGGCCACGCCGAGTTGATCGTCGATAAAGAAGGTGGTCGTCTTAGTTCCCCGTGCGATGTTTAATTCCTTGACGGCAACTCCTTTCACCTTTCGAGCAGCGGCCGTGCGGGCGTCGGTGATTGGCTTCAAGAACCCTTCATCCAAGAATGCCGACCAAGCCCAAATAACGTCGTTCGACAGCACCTTTTTCAGAGCCTCCGGTGTCTGAGCCTCTTCAATATATTGGTTCGATTTCTTGTCCAGCGTCCAAATGCTGGCGCCGTTTGCGATCACGACGCTGCTCGGCGTTTCGTATCGAAGCAAGCCGGGTCGAGACAGGACCAGCTTTTGATCTTCGATGTCATTTCCGAGCTTGTTCATCGTAAACGTCACGCTTAGGCTCGCGGCCCCCTTGAGCTTTTGAATGTGGCCATTAAGAAGGGGGTTATTGACGTCGAGGGAGATGGCAACCGCCATGGCTCCGACGGCAAACAGGGAAAGGGCGAAAGCCCATTTACGATTCATAGAACTAAATTACACCTTTCCGCCATTGGAATGGAAGGGCCGAATTCAAGCAGCCCGCACGATGGCGGCAAATTCCCGAGGATTCAAACTCGCTCCGCCAACGAGTCCGCCGTCTATATCTGGTTGATGGAACAGTTCCTTGGCATTCGACTCTTTTACCGATCCACCGTAGAGAACGCGGACGGCATTCGCCAATTCGCTGTTCATGCGGTCAGAAATCGAGGCTCGAATGAGGTTGCAAACTCTCTGGGCTTCGGTCGCATCGCAAACGTTCCCCGTTCCGATCGCCCATACCGGCTCATAGGCTACAACCAGTTCTGACATCTCGTCGGGTTGGCACCCGTCCAAGGCTCGCTCAATCTGCGTACTGATAATGGCGTCCGTCATGTTGGCATCTCGCTCGGACTGGGTTTCTCCAACGCATAGGATCGGACGAAGGCCGGTATTGATCAGCGCCTGGATTTTAAGGTTGACCGTGTGGTCCGAATCCGCAAAATAGCAAACCGTCTCCGAAGGCACTTCCACTTTGCCAAATCTTCCCCGAGTCTCAGAGTGCCCCACGATGCAGTAAATGCAGCCCGCAGCTTTGATCATTTCCGCGCTCACTTGACCGGTAAATGCGCCTTGGGCAGCCCAGAAGACATCCTGGGCGCCTACTTCCAACCGCGTTCGCTTGGTTGCTTCCCGAACCGCCGCAATGCTCAAGTACGAGGGGCACACGACAACGTCCACATCATCCCGGGCGGTTACCGCGTCTGCCAGGCATTCAACGTTGGCGGCGGCCTCCGTGGCGGTGAAGTGCATCTTCCAGTTCCCGGCAACGAGTTTGCGGCGCATGAGGAAGTTTTACCTGTGAATGGATGATAGGAGAATGGTGGGCCCGGCGGGGATCGAACCCGCGACCAAGCGGTTATGAGCCGCACGCTCTAACCGCTGAGCTACAGGCCCCACCGATTCAATTATAGCTGACGCTCTAGTTGAGAGGCGGCGGAGTCGGCTTGGTGGAGTCGATCGAAGTCCTGCCCCTTCCTGCTTCCAGCGAGAACAGATTGCGTCCCTGAAATGGCCCGAAAATGATGACCTGCTTCCATTGGGCCGTGGGATTTGGTTCATCGAACCACTCCGGAAACTGTTTGTACATGTCTGTCTGCCAATGAATGTTGTTGAAAGCGAAAGACTTTGGTCGGTTGCCTTGGGGCGTGGATTCAAATTCGATCGTCAAGTCACCAAACAAACTGGAATCCCAAAGAATCGTGTGATCGTCGATCAGCTTGATCGAATTATCCTTGTCCATCTTGTCGAGAAGTTGAGGGCCCTGGCGCAGGTAATACCAAGGTGAAGCGGCGGTGCCCTTGGATTCCAGCAACGAGCTACTTTCCACGATCGTTGCTCCCGACTTTCGAATCATCACGGGGTCGCTTCCCGGGTCCTCCAAGGTTTTGTCCTTCGTAACGACAACCCGGCAACTTGTTCCCCACATATCGCTGAACTCAACCCGGGTGTTATCTCCATCCATCCAAAACTGGATGATGCCGTCGGGATAAGCAACCGCCCGCCCGCCTTCACGATAAGTGCGCAGAATCGTCCCCGCCAGGCGTTTTTGCTTGCTGGACCACTCTAAGAGCGACTTGAGCGCAGGTTCCCCACTGCGATCGACTTTCGCCGCCGGTGTCTGAATTGCCGCCATACAGATCGCAATTGCGATTGGAAAGGACATATGCAGAGTCTAGCTTGCCAATGTGGGAAAGCTCAGGACTATAATTTCCAACGACGACGAGGTCTCTTCCATACATGTCCAATACGCTTTCGACGCTGCCAGTTGGCGGCGCATTTTTCTCCAGCACGCCTGAATCCATCTTTACCGTCGAGCAATTCGGGGGCGACGATGCATTGATGATTTCGGTTGCTGAGCAATTTAGCCGCGGCGAAGTCCTTCCGCTAGTCGAAAGGTTGGAAAAGCAAGAGGACGACCTTATGCCGAACCTGATTCATAAAGCCGGAGAATTGGGTCTGTGCGGAGTCGACTCTCCCGAGGAGTTTGGAGGGCTGGGGCAATCGAAGAACCTTGCCGCCCGCATCTTGGAGTACATGAGCCTCAACGGCTCATTCAGCGTTACTTACGGCATTACGAGCGGGATCAGCCAGGTTGGACTATCTCTCTTTGGATCAGATGAGCAGAAGCGCCAGTACCTTGCCTTGCTGACCACGGGCCAATGGATCGGGGCGTATGCGCTTAGCGAACCAAATAGCGGGAGCGACGCCTTGTCCCTCACCACTAAGGCTGAGCAGCGAGGAGACAAGTGGATCCTCAACGGAACCAAGATGTGGATCTCGAATGCGAAGTGGGCGGACCTGTTTCTGGTGATCGCAAAGATCGACGGTGAAAAGCTCAGCGCGTTTTTAGTGGAGAAGGACTTCCCTGGGGTTTCGGTCAGCCGAGAAGAGCATAAGATGGGACTGAAGGGTTCCTCTACCGCCCGGTTGGTCCTTGAAGATGCCGAAGTTCCGTTGGAAAATCTCCTCTACCAGCCTGGCCTTGGCCACCACGTGGCCTTCAACGCCCTCAATCTAGGTCGATTTAAGCTCTCCTCAATGTCGATCGGGCCGGCGAGACTCGCGATGGAAGTGAGTTCAGCCTATGCCCAAGACCGAAAGCAATTTGGCCGTTCGATCGCCAGTTTTGGCCTGATGCAAAAGAAATTCGCGTTGATGGCCGCCTGGTTCTTTGTTGCGGAGTCCATGATCTACCGCACCGGAGCGCTCATCGACAGCGCGTTCGAAGCTTATGGCGGGACCATCGATGGAAATCGGCGGGCGGCGGAAGAGTTTGCGGTGGAGTGTTCAGCCTGCAAGGTCTTTTCAACGGAGGCCCAAGGCTTGATCGTCGATGAGGCGTTGCAGACTTACGGCGGCTACGGATTTACGGAAGAGTTTCCGGTTGCCCGAATCTTCCGCGACGCCAGGGTTAGCCGAATCTATGAAGGCACCAATGAGATCAACCGCATCTTTTTAGCCGACCGGATGCATCGTCGAGCAAATGAAGGTCGCATCGATCTAACCGGCACTAAGGACGGGTTCATCGCCGAATTGGCGGCAAAGGCGATGAAGATTGAATCCAAGGATCAGATTATCGTGGGCGTCCAGAGCGATTTGGTGATGTTGCAGTTCGCCGAACAGTCCGCCCGATTACGCGCCAAACAGGTCGGCGGAGACAAAGATTTGCTGTACACGTCCGTATTGCCGTGGATGCATGCTCGGGCCGCGGAAGCATATCAGACGGCGACAGGAGAGGCCGTACAATTGCCCGCTCTTCCGACTCCCGACTACGCCGAAGTGGCGCAGTTGGTGTTCGACAAAAACGGCCCTCTATAATTCGAAATCCATTCCCTTTTATTCACCGTCTGTAATCGGTGATAATGCTTCCAGCTTTTCGGCGTAGTGGCCCAGAAGTTGTGCCAACAAGCGTCCGGGGTCGTTTCCTCTGCCGCTTGAGCTCCGAGCACCGTCCGCTCAAGGCATTTCCATCGAACCGCTTAAATTTATTGTGAGGAAGAATGACCCCTAAAGACGCCGTCGCATTTGTCCAAGAAAACGAAGCCCAAATTGTGGACGTTCGTTTTACTGACCTAATGGGAACGTGGCAGCACTTCAGCATGCCCGTCAGCCACTTTAGCGAAGACCAATTTACGGACGGTCTGCCGTTCGATGGATCCAGTATCCGCGGGTTTCAAACCATCAATGAGTCGGACATGCTCCTCATCCCGGACCCGGCGAGCCTCTTCATGGACCCATTCACGGAGGTCGCTACGGCGGTAGTGATCTGCAAAATCGAAGATCCCCTGACCCGTCAGCCCTATGCGAAAGATCCGCGGTTCACCGCAGAAAAGGCGGAGCAATATCTCAAATCCACGGGCATTGGCGACACCGCATTCTTCGGTCCGGAAGCTGAGTTCTTCGTGTTCGACCAACTCCTCTTCAACACGGATCCTTACAACTCCGGATACAGAATCAAGTCCGAAGAAGGTTATTGGACTTCCGGGGATGAGGACACTCCCGGGTTCACCGTCAAGCCAAAGGGCGGCTACTATCCCTGCGCACCCGTCGACAAGCTTCATGACTTGCGAACGGAGATGGTGCTCAACATGGAAGCGGTCGGCATCGACGTTGAAATGCACCATCACGAAGTCGCCTCCGCCGGCCAGTGCGAGATCGACATGAAGTTCGACACCTTAACGGTGATGGCGGACAAGCTGATGAAGTACAAGTACATCGTGAAGCAGACCGCATACCAGCACGGTTGTTTCGCTACCTTCATGCCCAAACCGCTATTTGGGGACAACGGTAGCGGCATGCACGTGCACCAATCGATTTGGAAGAACGGCGAGACTCAAATGTATGATGAGGCAGGCTATGCGGGTCTCAGCGACGTTTCACGCTGGTACATCGGCGGACTGCTCAAACATGCGCCCGCCCTTCTAGCCTTTTGCGCTCCCACAACCAACTCCTACCGGCGTCTCGTGCCGGGGTATGAGGCGCCGATCAACTTGCTTTACTCAGCCCGAAACCGATCGGCTTGTATCCGAATTCCAATGGTGAGCAAATCGCCCAAGGCGAAGCGGGTTGAATTCCGCGCTCCCGACCCCATGGCTAATCCATATTTGGCATTCTCCGCCCTGCTCATGGCAGGGCTGGATGGCGTCCAGAACCAGATCGAGCCGGCGAAGCCTTTGGACAAGGACTTGTACGAGTTGCCTCCGCTGGAGCGAGCAGGAATCGCCCAAACTCCGGGATCGCTAAGGGCAACACTCCACGCATTACTCGAAGACCACGAGTTTTTGCTCAAGGGCGACGTTTTCACCAAAGAGCTCATCGACAGCTATGTGGAATACAAGTTGGTGAACGAGTGTGATGCGGTCGACCTCCGGCCACACCCGTATGAGTTTTACTTGTACGCCGACGCATAGTCAGGTTGGCAATGAATTAGGAAACGCCTGCGTGCTATCCTCATCGTTCTATGCCAACCTACCAAGTCACGGCTGACGGGAAGACGTTCGAAGTCGAAGAGGACTCAAAGCTCGCGCTCGCCATCGAGCGCAACGGAATCGACATCAGCCACCGATGCGGAGGAAATGCCCGATGTACAACTTGCAGGGTGAAGTTTCTATCACCTGAGCCGCCGATGGGTGATAAGGAGCGAGACTGTTTGGAGGAGGACGGCGTCCTGGGCCAATTCCGGCTGTCGTGCCAAGTTCGAATTCACCAGGATATCGAAGTCGAAGTCCTGATGAGGGCGAGTGAGCAGGGCTGGGACCCCGGTATCGACCTCGAGGAGTAGCCGTTTAATCGATTGTCGCGAGCACGGCCCCGCGGGCAACTTGGAAACCAGGTTGAACCAAGGTCAGGAGTCTGCCCGATGTCGCTGCGCGAATCGTCAGCGAGTCACGTTGACTTTTGAGCTCGATTAGCTTTTTGCGAATTGCAGCAATCCGTTGCCCGGTAGTTTCACTCGGCGCATCCACGAGATTCACGTGAACTGGCGCAAGGCTTTCGGGCGCGGTGCCGTACACAATCTTTTTGACCGGCTTCGCTCTGGGAGCAGGCGTGGCGTCAACAGGCCCGGAAGTCGGCGCAACTGGAGTCGGAACCTTGGCCTTTACCGCGTTCAGTTTGGACCGGACATCGTCCAGCTGCTTCCTTAACTCCGCTAGATCCATTTTCAGCTGAGCAATCTGCTTTTCCAGGTCGCTTTGGCGAGCTTTAGCCGAATCCAGCTTCGCGGTCGTGTCGTTGATCGCCTGGACGGCTTGGGTACTCGCTTCCACCCCGGCATCGAGCTTGTTCTTGGGGATCGCGCCCATGTCGTAAAGCTTTTCTAACTTGGCCTTCTCCGTATCTGCAACGGCTCTCGACTTCTCCGCTACCGCAAGCTTGGCCTCCATCGACTTCACCGAACCACCCGTTTCCAGCAACTCCGTATTGGCGGCCTCGATCGCTACGTCTTTGTTGAAGGACTTCGACACGAGATCGTCCGCCTGCTTTTCAAGCGCCTTCGTTTCGACAGTCGCCACTGGTGCGGCATCCTTTGACGGGGATGGAACGAGTGATGACGTCTTGGCCGGAGAAGTTACGGCTGGGCTTGGTTCGGGAGTTTCCCAAACGACTCGCGGGAGCGATCCAATCAAACCGGTCATCGCGGGCTCGGCAACCGCGATCTTTGTATCCAGCATTGCCAGCTTCAACTCATCTTCCAGCTTGTTGATCTCCGCATCGAGCTTGGGGTCGCTTAGAACCAAGAGTGGCTCCCCAACGGTTACTTGGTCGCCGACTTGATGGATTACCCGCTTTACAATTGCATCGGAATTGGAAACCACCTCAATGGGTTTCGCCGCTTGATCGACGGTCCGGCTTTGTCGAGGAATAGCAAAAGCCGCGATCAAAGTCGCCGCCAAGAGCAGAATGATCACCGGGCCACGATACCGACGCAAATTCGAGACGGCGTAAGACATCTGTACTATAAAAACGATTTTGAAGGCGATCCGTTCTTACCCTACTGGATTTCGGGACGATTGCCGTAGCGAAATTGCCTTTTCGGTGGCCTGTCGAGCGACTCTGGTGGCGACAATTCCATCCTTCGCACTGGGTAGCCCGCTAGCATCGCGTGTTTCGATCGCGTGCGCGAAGGCATCATACATGCCCGGGAAGTTCTTCTCCGAAGCACCAGACACATGAATGGTCTCTTGACCCGTCCGCGCTTCAAGGATATACCCGTCGCGGTTGTAACGGATCACGCCTCCGTCCCCAATTACCTCATATGTAAATTGGCTCAGCGGCTCACGGGCGGTGTGAGTGAAGCTGTAGCTCATTTCGATCATGGTGTGAGCGCCACTCTCGTGGTCCATGTGCAACCACATGTGGTCTGGAGCTTCGTAGTCGGCTACCCAAGCGCCGTGCCCATGGACCGTGGCAGGCTCACTACCCAGCCACAAGCGGGACAGATCGATCGCATGGACCCCACAGTCCACCATCGGTCCTCCTTCGAGCATCCTTCCGCGCCAGTAAGCGCTCTCGCCCCACTGACCACGTTCGTCCGGTCGAAACCGCCCGTGCAGGTTCCAAATGTAAACGATCCGGACCACCCGAACCTTGCCAATCACTCCCTCACGAATCCATTTGGAAATTTGGCGCGAGACCGGACTGAAGCGGTAGCAAAAGCCGATTGTGAAAATCCCGTTGGCTTTCGCCATCGCTTCCTCCATTTCCACCGCATCCGCTTCAGATTCCGCAATGGGCTTTTCGCAAAGCACATGGACTCCACGCTTCGCCGCCTCCAGTACATGAGCGAAATGAGTTGACGCGGGAGAGGCGATTACGACCGCATCAATGTCTGCCGCATAGAACGCCTCTAAGTCTTGGAAACAAGGAATACCGCCGAACTTGGCGGAGGTCGACGATAGCCGATTCTCATCAGGGTCGAATAGCCCTGCCAGTTGGAACCTCGGAACGGAAAGGATTGCGGGGATGTGGCCAAAGTTAGCCACATCCCCGCAACCAATTACTCCAATCCGGATCAACGGACGTTAATGCCCTTCGCTTTCGCCTTCTGGATGCTCTTCCTCGGCATGCTCTCGGTTGGGCAAAGGCTGGTAGTCACCCTTCGAATCGTTTAACTTGGCAACATTCACCGCCCATCCCGCCATACTCACGAACCCTGCTGTTCCGGCAAGCTGCATGAACTTGGGCTCGACGTACGACGTCGACTCCATCGTTTGTTGAGTGGCCGCAACTAGACCGCCGGTTGCTTCCTGAATGCCGCCCCAAGCATAGGGATCACCCTTCATTGGCGGCTGATTGTCGGGTCTGTTCGCGGAGTGAAAACTCTCGCCCCCTTGGTATCGGCATCCAGCCATGATTAAGAGTGCGAATCCCGCAAAAAGAAGTCTATCCATCCGTAGCTCCATTAGCTTCAATCTACCCCGTTTCGTCAATAGCTGATGTCGACCTTTTCCTCGTTACCGGTCTCGCTGCTCTTGTATAGGGCGTCGAAAATTGCATTGAGGATTAGGCCATTTTCCCCCGGCACCGGCGACGGCTTGTTGTGGATGATCGCATCGACGAACGCCTTGATCTCATCGACATGCGAAGACTCGACGTTGGGAACATTCGTTGGGCGCATGTTGAAGAGTTGGCGATTCTGTTCCGTGTAGATTTCAATCGGATTTTCACCCCAACCTTTGACGGTTGCGCCCGCCTTGGTTCCAAACAGCTGAGTCTGGAAAGGATCGCCGTCGAGGTTCGCCATAAAGGAGCTCTCCAGAACGACGACAGACCCGTTGTCAAACTTAATCAGCCCAACCGCGAAGTCTTCGACCGTGAACTTGCTGCGGTCGTACTCTCCCCACGGATTGACCAAATCTGGATTCTTTCCGAGCGTGTCCCAAGTCTTGCCGCTTGCGCTGACTGGCTTTGGATATCCCATTAAGAACAGGGTGAAGTCCAAAATGTGGACGCCGATGTCGATGAGCGGTCCGCCCCCTTGCTTTTCCTTATCGATGAAGACGCCCCATGCCGGGACGCCGCGTCTTCGCAAGGCTTGAGCACGGGCGTAATAGATGTCACCCATGTGGCCCGCCTCGATGTACTGCTTCATGAAGCGAGCGGAACCTGAGAACCGCTGTTGCAATGCGACCTGCAGAATCTTTCCGGATTCACGCGCCACGGCGCACATCTTTCGCGCCTCATCGGCATTCATGGCCAATGGCTTTTCGCAAATCACGTGCAGTCCAGCCTGGAGCGCGTCGATCGTAGGCTGCATGTGATAGGCGTTTGGAGTGGCGACCGACACCGCGTCCAAATTCTGCTCGGCAATCATCTGCCGATAGTCGGTGTACGTCTTGGGGACGTTGTACTTCTCCGCCGCCGCCTGAGCCGTTTCCGGATTCACGTCGCAAACCGCGACCATTTCACACTGCTCGGGCATCGTTGCGTACCCGCGCATGTGGCAGCCCAGGGCGATTCCCCCGCTGCCGATAATTCCAATTCTCAGCTTATCCGCCATATAGGCGAATGTTACTTGGCAAGCCGCCGTTATTGCGTGCGCGACGACTCTTCTTCGGTAATTCTCCAGTCTTGGGCTTCACCTACCACCTGAGCTTCGTCATCCCAAGTCGTTTCTTCGGGCCGTTGCTTCAAGTAGGCCAGGATTGCACCGCCGACCGCGATCAGCCCCAAACCAATCCAGAATACGGATTCTGGTAAGTGCCACACGTGGAATGGTAAGGAGTTCGGATAAGCCTCTTGGTATTTCGATCCGGAGTGGAAGATCAACTTGACTCCCACCCAACCGACCAAGACGTAGGCAACGTGGTCGAGGATTGGAAAGCGTTCCAACAAGCGGATGAACATGCTTGCCGCAAACCGCAGCAAGATGATTCCGAGCACAGCGCCGATATAAACCACCCAGATCTTGTCCGTTTGGATTCCCTTGCCAGGCCGGCTAATGAACCCAATTCCCGCGAGGACGCTATCGAGAGCGAACGCGATGTCCGTCATCTCTACCGCCACCACCGTGCGCCAAAAGCTCAGGCCAATGGGTTTCACCTCGGCATCCTTGCTCCGGGTCAGGAAGTGCTTAATAGGCAGGTAAAGCAGGTAAATCGCTCCGATGCCCTGCAACCACCACTGCTTCAACACGATTGATGCGAAGAGGATCGCAATCAGCCGAAAAACGAAGGCTCCGCCCAAACCGTATAGAAGCGCCTTTTGCTGGTCTTTGCGCGGCAAATGGCGCACCATGATCGCCAGGACCAGGGCATTGTCCGCACTAAGGAGCGCTTCCAAAACGATCAGCACTCCTACCCCTGCGAGATCGGATGGCTGAAAGGTCTGCGAGGGGAACATCAGGAAGTCATTAGTATGCCGTACGAGCCCTATTGAACCGGGGGCTGCGATGTCAAAATGTAGGTTGGAATGCCTACCTACGTTTACGAATGTTCAGCCTGCAGCGACGTGTTCGAAGTCGAACAGCGCATCACCGAGGAACCGCTTAATGCTTGCCACTGCGGCTCGTCTGGAACCGTAAAACGCGTGATTCAGCCCGTGGGAATCGCCTTCAAGGGATCGGGCTTCTACGTGACGGACAGCGCGTCCAAGCCAAGCGCTCCAAAATGCACTGGAGAGCCATCGACTTGCTCCTGCTCGACCGAAAAAACAGAGTAATTTACTTCTTAAGCTGAGCCTCGTACTTGGCCAACTCGTCCGAGTTGGAAGGCACCTTGATTTCGCCCTTGATGATCTTGGCGGTCACTGCTTTGAGCTTCTCAAGATTGTCCTTGCCGACCTTGTCCTTGGTGTACTTCATTTCGCTCAGACCGACTCCGCCCGCCTTCAAGTCATAAACCTTGCTGCCGGCCGTGAACTTGCCTTCGCTCAGGTCTTTAACGGTCTGGAAAACGGCTTCGTCCACCCGCTTGATCATGCTAGTTAGGACAAATCCCTTCTCCACGTCGTCCTGATCGCTGTCGACGCCGATGGCAAGCTTTTTCTGCTCCTTGGCGGCAGAAATGACGCCAAGTCCGGCGCGACCCGCAGCGTGGTAGACAATGTCGGCACCCGATGCGAACAACGTGTTCGCGCAAACCTTGCCCTTGCCCTGGTCATCCCAGTTTCCGGTGTACTTACCGGGCAACACCTCGACGCTCGGATCGGCCGTCTTTACTCCAGCTTCATATCCTGCTTGGAACTTGCGGATCAGTGGAATATCCATGCCACCCACGAAACCAACCTTCTTTGATTGGGTGGTAAGCGCGGCCAAATAGCCCGCAAGGAAGCTACCTTCTTGCTCCGTAAAGAGGAGTGACCGGACGTTGGGCGCGCTTACATTTGCATCGACAATGCCAAACTTCACGTTCGGATACTTCGGCGCGACGGCCTCCAGCGCTTTCTGCTGAGTGATGCCAATGGCGAATACGATATCGCAACCGGCGTCCGCCATCGCAGTTAGATTGCCTTCGAAGTCCTTCTCGCTCTTGCTTTCGATGTGCTTCTCATCGATTCCGAGTTGCTTGACGGCCCGTTGGACGCCGGCCCATGCAGAGTCATTGAAGGACTTATCGCCCAAGCCACCGGAGTCGAACACCACTCCAACCAGCAACTGCTTACCGGAAGGGTTGCGCCCGGACCCCTTAGCGGGAGTGAAATCACGAGCGGCGGGATTGTCGATCGCAGAGTTTGAATTGCTCTGACCCGCACATCCCACCAATGCCGCCGCTGCGACCATTGTCCCAAACCAAGCCATTAATCCAATCCGCACGTTCCTGAACTCCTTCAAACGGGTAAACTTGCCTCTATTATGGCGCATCGGTCTCGGTCGCGCCGCTAGGAGTTCTCCGATTGATCACCTGCCATCTCACCAAGCTGGAAACCGCATTAGACCAAATTAAGAAGGCTCATCCGAAGCTGAAACCCGCCGATGCCGCGCTCATCGCAAGCGCCCTTTCCCTTACTGGACGCCATGCAATCGCGCTCTATGACGGCGAACAGTATGTTTGTCCGGAAGACTACGACAAGCTCACCAA
>DATFHI010000175.1:0-2281 GCA_035248525.1 Fimbriimonadaceae bacterium
CACATGAGCCGGTTCTTGGAGGTTCTAGGGGAACACAACCACGACATGAGCGTGGCCACCATCCCTGATGTGCTGGACAAACTTCGCGACCGGCTAAAGGCGGATACGGCGCACTTGGAGGTCACCTTCAAACTATTCCGGGAGAAGGCGGCTCCAGTAACCGGAAAGAAGGGAATGATGGGTTACGATTGCGGCTTTTCCGCATGGGGCGGATTACGCGACTGCTTCGAATTGTTGTTAACCGTTCCGGTCACCACGCTCTGCCCATGCAGCAAGGAGATCAGCTCGTATGGCGCGCACAACCAGCGGGGCTATGTCAGCGTGCGCATCAAACCGAACGGCGGCACGCTTTGGCTCGAGGATGTCATCGATATGATCGAGTCCCGCGGGTCGGCGCCACTTTATCCAGTATTAAAGCGTCCCGACGAAAAGTTCGTTACCGAGCAAGCCTACGATAATCCAAGGTTTGTGGAGGACATGGTTCGAGAGGTTGCATTGGCGTTCGATCAGGATGACCGAATCAAGTCCTACGAGATCGAAGTTGAAAACCACGAGTCGATTCACGATCACAACGCTTATGCCTTTTTGAGGCGTGAAAAGTAATTCCGACTATGCGGATGCTCTTCAGTTTGGTTGCAGCCATTGTTTGCACGGGCGCCCCAGCCCAAAGCGTTTCGCTGGACGGTCTGATCAAATACTCTCCGCCCAAGGGTTTCATGCGAGACGACAGCCGCGTGGGGCAAGGCCGAAGAGCATTCTTTGGCCCGGAAGGCAACAACTATTCACCTTCGGTGGTATTCAAGTCCTTCGCTCCAGGAAAGTCGTCCGCGGCTGAAATTGGAAAGCAAGCGATCGCATCGATGAAGAGCCAGCCCGACATGAAAGTTTTGGGTTCGCGAGAATTCAAATTGGCGGGTCAGCCAACGTTCCAAATCAATCTGGAAATGCACTTGGACAACGGGATGCAAGTGTCCCAACACCTCTTGGTTTCCACCCGCAAAGGGAAAGGCTACATCCTGACGATGTCGGCTCTAAAACAAACCGCCAAGCGATATTTCCCCGCGTTCGAGAAGTCGCTGAAGTCGATCGTCTGGATCAACTAACCAAGCGAGTTAATCCGCCGGGCGAGCTCAAAGTCGTAGGGTGAGATCCCGCCCACGTCATGAGTATTGACCGCGATGTTCACTTTCTTATAGCCGATGGATATGTCGGGATGGTGGTTTAGACTATCTGCCAAGTATCCGACGGCGGAGGCGAAAACGACTCCATCCTTATACGCGTCAAATTCAAATTGCTTGGCGAGCTTGTCGCCGTCCATCCGCCAGCCGTCGACCCCTCTCAACTCTTCGTCGATCTCTTCGCCACTTAGTTTTCGGTATGCGAGTTCCATGCTTCTGAAACGATACTCGTTATCGGCGGAGCGTGACTTCCGACTTGGTGGGAGTTCTCCAGCACGTCTTGCGAAGGTAGACTGAACTCAATCTCCGCTCCCAAGGCGGATCGAGGATTCTGCTGACAATGTCGTCTACCACCGCCTCCACCCCGATCGATTTATCACAAGCATCCGAAGTTTTCTACAACCTTAGCGTCGACGAGCTGATCGAGCACGCCCTCGCTACCGATGAATCCCAACTTGCCGATAACGGCGGTTTGGTTTGCCGATCCGGCAAGTACACGGGAAGGACTCCAAAGGATAAATTCACCGTCAAGGAGTCTTCATCCGAAGGTGATATTTGGTGGGAAAACAACCAGGGAATTACTCCCGAAACCTTTCGGAAACTGCAGGCTAAGATCGGACAATACGCGGTCGGCAAGCGACTGTACGTCATTGACACATTCGGCGGCGCCGACCCGGACTACCGGATTTCGGTACGGTTCATTGTCGAGCGGCCTTACCACGCGCTCTTCATCAAGCAGCTTTTGATCCGCCCAACTGCCGAGGAACTTGAGAATTTCAAACCGGAGTGGACGGTTTGCAATATGTGTCGGCTCTACTCCGATCCTGAAACCGACGGCATTCGCAGCGAGGCCACAATCGCGCTGAATTTCGCGGAAAAACAGGTGCTGATCATGGGCACCGAATATGCCGGCGAGATGAAGAAATCGGTCTTCACCATCATGAATTACCTGTTGCCAAAGCAGGGCGTGATGAGCATGCACTGCTCGGCCAACATCGGACCTAATGGCGACACCGCACTTTTCTTTGGACTCAGTGGAACCGGAAAGACCACCCTGTCCGCCGACCCCCAGCGCCGCTTGATCGGAGATGACGAGCATGGTT
>DATFHI010000176.1:0-10271 GCA_035248525.1 Fimbriimonadaceae bacterium
TTAGCGAGCGCATCGCCATCATTCCCCGGGGAGTGACTTTGCGCAGATCGCGTAGGGTGCGTTGGACGCGACTCGATCCCTCCTCCTTAACTGGAACCAAGAAGAATAAAGCGAAAAGCCGCAGAACAAACACCGATGCGAAGACCCACTTATATGCGCTTTCGGCTCCTTGTGCGGGCCTCATGAACGCCATCAATTCCGCTCCCAGCAAGGGCGCCAAACCGCTAACCGTGCTTTGTACCGCCATGCCCGAACCGATGAAACTGGCGCGTTCCTTCTCCGGGGCGGTAGCGAGCAGCAGATTGAATTGGGTCAGGTTCACCCCGCACCAAAAAACTCCTCCCATCAAGTGGCTAAAAACAAGAATGATAATGGATGTCGTGAGGTTGGTTGGAGTAGTCAGAAACCAACCAATGGGACTGAGGGCGATTCCGACCCCTGCCAGGATCAGGCAAGGCTTATTCCCGTATCGATCCGAAAGAAAACCCCAAAGTCCGGCACTAAAAACCGTTCCGGTCGCCTGCATGATCGCCGTCACCTGAATCCACACGAACGGCATCTTCAGGGATTCGAGGGCATACGCAGCGTAAAGGTTGCCCGCGAAGGTCTGGCCGACGAAGAACACCGCAAGGAATACCAAGACCTTCCGAAAATCGCGGTGCCTAAAGGGAGCGGCGAACGTGAGCAAACCCTCTTTCAAGCCTTGCTTGGCTACATTGGTCCTCTCCAAATCCCGCATCCGCAGGAAGAACGCCATGCTTACGGCGGCGCAGACAAATCCAACCCCGAATACAACTGCGTAGCCTAATTCTGGCTGGTTGGCATGCTGAAAGCGGTCGAGTAACAAACCTCCAAGAAGACCCACGGTGGCGCCCACTGCGGTGCCGATTGCCTGCCGACGCGAAAAATACCAACCTCGGGAATTCGCCGGGACGAGCTCCGCCAGCCAGTCGTTGTAGGTCGAGTTGACGAGGGAGATCGCAAACGCACCAATCGAAATACAGGCGATGAGCAGAAATAGTCGAAGCTCATTCGCCAAGGCTAAGAGGGGCAGAATGGCGACCGGGATATACATTAGCCGCCATATCAAGCCGCCCGGCATAACAAAGCCCTTGTAGCTGGGAAAGCGTCGAGCAAAGATCGCGCCGGGAATCTGCATGAATCCCATCGCCGCCGGTACCGCGGTCACGACGCCGATCCACAGGTCTCCACCACCCAAATACTTGATGAAGCCCACTAAAAACGCGCCCGTTACCAACGTGGCGAACGCCGTGGAGAATGCCACATCCATGTTCGCGACTCGAAGCGTGTGCAACGTCTCGAGTCGAGATGGTGGATTTGCGCGTTCGGGCACTCCAAAAGTTTAGAGCATCCAAGATGGCAGAAGCAGATTAAGCCTCAGGGTTACTTTCCCGTTGGGTCGGTCCAACTCCAATCGGTCGCGAACACTTCTCCAAGTAACTTGGCTAATTGAGGATCGCGCTTCAGAAGTTCTTTGCGATTCCAAATGTCGTTATGGACCCCATTTCCTTCCGGAGGACCTTTTTGATTGGAGTCGAACCATGACTGCACGCCCTCGGCCCAATATTCATCGATATTGGTCATCGCGTAGGTGTTCTTCCAAGTCCCGGCTGATTTCGCGTGGTCGTAGGCTTGCTTCACCCGGTCCCTAAACTTGGCATCGAGCGGCTCCATTCCGAAGTTGAGCACGGTATGGCCGAATTCGTGAATCAAGATGCACTCGCCCTTATAGCGGTCGCCCGGTAAGCCCAGCAAATTCTCTTCTGCGCCACTCACGCATGGCCGCTCGACGGTCGCACCAAGTCCCCTTGCCCGCTTATTCCAATCGGTTTCCGGAAACGCCTTTTGCAAATCGGAATGCTCCGGAATATCCAAGGTTTGCTCCGCCTGCGCCATAACGGCGATGCGAAGCTTCCTTTCGAGCATATACTTCACAACTTCAGGGCGCTTGGCCAGCATGTGCTCGACCAAGTCCCGAGCTGCATACAGGGATCGGTCGGATGCTCTGTCCGACGAAACAATGGGCAAGCCATTGACCATCAGGCACTTCTTGTAAAAGGGGCTCAATCCAAGCTTTGGACTGGGCGGGCCGATTTGCAAAACTAATAGGGCAACTGCAGCGGAGATCATCGTTCACCCGGAAGGACAATTCCCCGCATGATGAAATTCTGGGCGAACAGGAACACGACCAGCGTTGGTAGCGCCGCCAAAGTAATCGCCGCCATCATAACCGCCTTCGGAGCAATGCTCTGGAGTTGGTATATCCACACCATCAGCGTCCACATGCGCTGGTCTTGAACGACCAAGAACGCATAAATGAAAGTGCCGTACGCACCCATAAAAGCAAGCAGGGCCAGATAGCCAAGGACCGGCTTGGAGAGCGGCAGGGTGATCTTTCTCAACATGGTGAACTCTTTCGCTCCGTCGAGTTGACCAGCTTCATAAAGTTCGAGCGGTAAGGAGTCGAAAAATCCCTTGAGAAGGAAGATCATGTAGCCGCTGGCGGCGGTGGGAAGCACCAGCGCGGCAAACGTATTCAATAACCCCAGATCTTTGAGCAACAGAAACGAAGGGATCAGTGCGACTTCGGCGGGAAACGCCATCGTGGCCAACAGGAAGATCAGAATTCTTCCACTCGCCTTGATTGGATATCTGCTCAGGGCATAGGCGGCCAAGGGGTTGATCGTCAGCTGGGTGACGATAGCGAGCAAGCAGAAGAGGACGGTGTTGAACACGGTCCGCCCATTGAGGAGAATGTAGTCCAGAACGTAGCTGTAATTGCGCAGCGTGAAGTCTTTCTTGATGTGGTTTTGGTTGGCAATAAGGGTGTCCCGCTCAAAGGCCATGATGGGCATCGGCTCGTTGCCCACGGAAATGGGCAACTCGCCACTTCTGGCGACCGGCCCGATCTCCCCGCCATGGGAAAACCTGGCCCACATGGATTCCACCGATTCGTTGGAGTGCCGAACCGGAAGGCCCTTCTGCACGAACTCGATCTGAATCGCTTCTGGCGCGGAGTCGGGGTTCACCTCCTCAAACTTGGTTGCTTTTCCTTTAATGGCATCCAGGACAAGCGGCCATTGACCCTGATATTTGCTTTTCACCCACTGCTGAAATTCCCATTGGACTCGGACCGGAATGCGATACTCGGCCGGGAGAGTGGCTTTGAACTGTAGCCATTCGCGATACTTGAGTTCGTCCTTTGCGCGCCAAGCCTTCCGATCGAGTTGCTCGCTTGGCACAACTATGGTTTGAAAGTCCGTATTCTCTTCGATATAGGCGTTGTTGAGAGCCTCGATCGACTTGTACTTGTCCTTTAGCCAAGTCTGATACCGAATCACCAGCCGGCTGGTCACTTGATTGGGCGCTTGTTGGAATCCCGCCATCCAATAGTCGAGGGGTAGCTTCTCCAGGAACTCGCGATAACGCTGGACCGTGTTCCCGGAGGCACCTTCTCCCAGTCTGCTGGATGCGATCATGGATGCGTCGCCCCGATACTTGTCGTCGATGTATTTTCCGAGCAACGATTCGGGCTTCAGCGCACCGGCCTCGTCTCTTGATTCCAATTCCGTCCAAAAGGTCGGAACGAGTTTGTTATCGTTTTGATCCGTCGCACCCTTAAAGCCAGTGGACACCATCAGGGCAAACGGATATACCGTTGTGAGGGCGCCGATGGAAAGGATGATGTATAGGAACGCCATCGCAATCCGCGCTCTTGGGCGTTTCCTCCCTACCTTTCCAACAAGGCTCATCTCGCTCCGATCATACCGTTAGGTCTGCGACGCTTGGCAGCCAAGCCTGTCCGTCTGGTGCTTCGCTCGCGGCGCCTGTTAATACCAATAACGTCTGGCACTTCGCTCGTTCTCCGGCGGCAATGTCTGTATCCATGCGATCACCAATAACCATAGCGTCCTCTGCAGAAACTCCTGCTTCTTGGAGAATAAGTTGAATCAAGAATGGATTCGGCTTTCCGACCACGAATGGAACGGCTTCGGAGCAGATCTGAACCGCCGCTACGATCGAACCCGCGCCAGGAATAAACTTCCCGCCTTCTACGGGGTACGTGGGGTCGGTGTTCGTTGCCACGAACTTCGCTCCCGCTTTAATCCACTGCATCGCCTGAGAGAGGAGTTCATAAGTGAAATCCCGGCAAATTCCCACCACCACCGCATCTGGATCGCGATCCGTCGATACAATCCCAACGTCGCCAAGGGTCTGCGCCAGACCGGATTCTCCAACGATAAACACCTTTTTCACTCTCTCACGGTGGAGGTATGCAGCCGTGCCAATCGCCGACGAATAGATCTCCTCAGGGTGGGCCTTGAATCCGAGCCTAGTGAGTTTGTCGACATAACTGCCCCGCGTTTGGCTGGAGTTATTCGTTAAGTAGCGAACTCCCTTTCCTGCTTTTCGAACTCGTTCCACTGCCTCGATTGCGCCGGGTATGGGTTCGTCGCCGCGAAACAGGGTGCCGTCCAAATCGAAGATGTAGAGTTCGGCGGGCACGCTTGATTGTAGCTTGGCTCCAAAGTCCCTGGACGCCTAGTTGCGGCAGGTAGCCTGAAAGTTCGTGCTAAGTCTTGTCTGCCGGCGCCTGCAGCTGCAAAAACTATATCCGCTTGCGATCAGTCGCGGAGTTTCGACGGCGTCGGAAAACCTGTTTGTGGAGGTAAGCGACGGCACTCACACCGGCATTGGCGAACTCTCGCCGGCAACGGCAAGCCTCTGGACCGCCGAGCGCGGAGAAATACAGCTTCAGGCCTTTTGGCCGCAAGTGGAAGGATCCTCAATCAATAGCGTATATGCCGCTATGAAAGAAGCGGCGATCGATCCCCCGGCTATGGCTGCACTCGACGTTGCGCTTTGGGATTTGACCGCCAAGCGAGCCAACATGCCGCTTTACCAAATGCTTGGTTTGGGCAAGGAGCAAGTTTGCACCAGCATCACGATTGGCCTGAATCCTCCAGAAGTAACCCGAGAACGCGTTCCGGACATTCTCTCTCGCTCGGGCGCAAAATGCCTGAAGATCAAGTTAGGGTCGCCAGAAGGTCGGGAGTATGACCGAGTGCATTTTCTTGCGGCGGCAGAAGCCGCGAAACCCTTTGGTGCGAAGCTCCGAGTTGACGCAAATGGTGGCTGGACCGTCGATGAAGCAAAGCAGATGATGCCTTGGTTGGCGGAGCGCGGAGTCGACTATGTAGAGCAACCCTTGGTCGAAGGTGCCGAGGCGGATCTTCCCCGCATTTTTGAAAATCGTCCCTTGCCTATCTTCGTGGATGAAAGTTGCCGATTTAGCCAGGATATTCCCAAGTGGGCTCACGCCGTCGACGGAGTGAATCTGAAGCTCATGAAGTGCGGCGGCATAACTGAAGCGTTACGGATCGTGGCAACCGCTCGAGCCTTTGGACTGAAAACTATGATCGGCTGCATGAGCGAGTCCTCCGTCGCGATTGCCGCCGGCGCGGCATTGGGCAGCCTGTTCGACTACATCGACTTAGATTCGCACCTGAATCTAAACCCAGACCCAGCGGAAGGTGCCCCAATCGTAGAGGGAGTGATCGTTCCATCCGATAATCCAGGTCATGGAGGCGCATTGATCCATGCTTAAGCGCGACGAACCTCTAGCAATTTATATGGAGGGCGCCAGCCTCGCTAGCATCGGCAAAATGGGGTTTGGAATTCTCCGCTACTCCCCGAACCCGGTCGCATGCGTCATCGATTCCGAGCACGCGGGGAAGGATGCCGGAGAGTTGATGGGGATTCCGCGTACCGCACCCATTGTCGGCACGATCGACGAAGCTATTTCCCGAGGCGCAAAGTGCCTTGTGCTCGGCACCGCGCCCTCTGGTGGAAGGATTCCCGCCGAATGGGATTGCATTATCCGCGAGGCCGTGAACAAGGGTCTGTCTGTGGTCAACGGATTGCATGACCTTCTCGCTCCTCGTTTTCCCAACCTCCGACCCGGACAGTACATCTGGGATATCCGGCTCGAGCCAAAAGGTATTGGCGTGGCGACTGGCGCGGCCCGACATTTGCCCAACAAACGCGTCCTCATGATCGGCACCGATATGGCCATCGGCAAAATGACCGCCGGTCTGGAACTGTATCGCTTGATCCGAGAGCGGGGAGTATCCGTTGAGTTCGTCGCAACTGGCCAAATCGGCATTACTATCACTGGGCAGGGCGTGCCTTTGGATGCCGTGCGGGTGGATTACGCCTGCGGTGCGATGGAGCAAGCGGTCTTGAAAGCAAGCGGCGGATCCGACGGCAACACGCTTACTGAAGTGGTCATTGTGGAGGGTCAAGGCGCTCTTTGCCACCCAGGCAGCACGGCAAATCTTCCGCTGTTGCGCGGGACAATGCCCACCCACCTGATCCTGTGCCACCGCGCGGGTCAAACCCATCTGCAGAAGCTGAGCGACATTCCCATTCCACCGCTGTCGGAATATGTGCGCCTTTACGAAGACCTTGCCACCGTCGGCGGTACGTTCCCAAGGCCAAAGACGATCGGTATCGCTTTAAACACCAACGACCTGGAAGAGCATGAAGCGATTTGCGCGATGGCCAAGGTCGAGCGTGAAACGGGGATCATGACTTGCGATCCTGTTCGCTTTGGCGCCGACCGATTCGCAAACACCCTAACCGGTTACGAGTGTTGCATGTCCCACAAGCGCTGAATGGGCAACCCAATGATCTGCGGCGAATAGCGGACGATCTCTTCTCCGTGGTACAAGATAACGCCCCGGACAAATGAATGCCCGGCGATCTCCTGGAGATAGCGTAATCCGTCGGCATCGTTATCCAGCAGCACCGATGAACTTCGCACCTCTACGCCGGCGATACGCTGGTCCTTGGTTTCGAGCACGAAGTCGACCTCTAAATTGCGAACGGTCCGGAAGTGCATGAGCCACGGTCGAAGCTTCCCAAACTCGCACTGCTTCCTCAACTCCATCGCTACGAAGTTCTCCAAAATGGGAGTCCGACGTTCGAGGCTGTTCTCCAGCGTGCGACTGTCGAGATTCGCCAGATTGCACAGCAGTCCGGTATCTACCAGATAGAGTTTCGGCGACTTAGTCACCGCCCTGCCCCGGAAATTGCTGCTCCATGCCGGCGTACGGTGGACGAGATAAAGAGTTTCCAGCAATTCCAGGTACCGCTTCAGCGAGCTGTAGGGAATCTGTAGATCGCTGGACAAGCTGTTTGCATTCAGGACCGTGCCCGCGCGCAACGCGAGAAGCGTCAATAATCGCGGCATCTGGGCTAACGCTTCAATATTCGCAATGTCGCGAATATCGCGGTCCAAGATCGTGCGGATATAGGAGTCGAACCAGGCCGCGCGCCGTTCCGCACTCTTGCGAAGCGAGGGCTCTGGAAAGCCGCCAATTGCAACTCTTGAATATAGATCCAATAGACGCTCCGCGGGTTTCGCGTTGAATTTTTCGGCGAAAAGTTGGTCCACAAAGCCATCCCCCGCGCCTTCGATCTCCCCCTGGCTGAAGGGCAAGAGACTCAAGACTTCCATTCGTCCGGCCAGCGAATCGCCGATCTTAGGCATTTGGAGGACGTTCGCCGAACCCGTGAGCAAGTATTTGCCGGGTGTTCGGTGTCGGTCCACTTCCGCCTTCAACGGAAGAAAGATTTCGGGTGCTCGCTGCACCTCGTCGATCGTTAAGGGCCCCGGAAAGGATCTCAAAAACTCAATCGGGTTCAACTTAGCGGTGGACAGCGTTCTCGGATCATCAAAGGTGACCGATTCCCGGCCTTCCCCTACGGCTTGGGCGAGCGTGCTCTTGCCGCACTGACGGGGACCTACAATCATCACGACCGGCGTATCCTCGAGCGCCTCGCGCAACCGATACTCCTGTTGTCTACGAACCATAGACAGATATTACCACGACGTGGTGAAATTATCACCAGTGCCCCGTGATCGAGCTAGGCTTCATGGCAGGTTTGGTGAGCCCGAAATGGATATACTGGCGACATGGGTTCTGTGTTGGTCATCGACGATGAGGAAGGCGTGGTCTCGGCAGTAAAACGGCGTTTGGAGCGGGATGGATTAGAAGTCGAAACCGCGGGAAGCGCAGTTGAAGGTATCGCCATGATCGTCGATCGCGCCAAGCCTTATGATCTCATCGTTACCGACATGAGCATGGATGATCCCGATTCGGGTCTTCAGGTTCTCCACGCCGCGTTTACGCGCGATTTATTTGCCGAAGTTATCGTCATGACCGCCTACGGAAATGTGGCCAACGCCGTGGAATGTATGCGGCGGGGAGCATTCGACTACATAGAAAAGAATGCCCCCGGGATCGACGTTTACGAAGTGCTCTCGATTAAATGCGGGCAGGCAATGGACCGCCGACGAAGGGACGTGCGCACGGTCGAATTGTGGGAGCGCGCCGCCAAATCAAAAGAAGCAGTTCCCTAGTCTCTTGCATAACCCATAAAATGCCTGTAATCTGGTAGCAGGCGGTTGGCCATTGCCCCGCCGACCTGGACATGTTCTTACCTATTCGCAGCAAGAATCCTCCGGAAAGCCTTCCGATTGCCACGATTTGCTTGATCCTGATTAACCTCGTCGTGTATCTCGCGACGACCGTTTATTTCCTGGAGATCAAGGATTCCGTCGCCGACCACTGGGGACTGAAGCCGAATAATTTCGATTTCATCCACATGAACACCAGCATGTTTCTGCATGGAAATCTCTTCCATCTGCTGGGCAACATGTGGTTTCTTGGCCTGTTCGGATTTGCCGTCGAGGGACGACTGAAACCTCTCAAATTCCTGATCCTGTATTTCGCCGCCGGCTATGCGGGCGATCTACTCGACCTTGCTGTAATGGGCGCGACTCACGCTGATATGCCCTCCATTGGAGCTTCTGGAGCGATCATGGGAGTCCTAGGCGGAGCCCTCTACATGTTCCCGCACGGCAAGATCGATGTGCTCTATTACTTCGGATTGCTGTGGCATGGAATCTGGGAAGCGCCGATGTGGGGAATTGCCGGCATCTACCTCGGACTCGACCTTTTGGAGGGAATGCTTTTTGCCGGAGCGGACGGAGTTGGCCACTTTGCCCACTTGGGAGGCGCCGCGGGCGGCGTACTTGTCTGCCTGATCTTCCGGCCCAAGCGAGACGACCAATTTGTCAGCGAGTCCAAGGCGATCCTTGCGGAAACCAAGGATCTCAAGGTCTTAAGCAGGCGCGAACTCGAGAATCTCCACAAGACCAATCCCGATGACGACGCAGTCATTCTCAATTGGGTCCACAAGAGCTTGAACGAGCCGGGCGGCCCTTCGACTGAATGTAAGGACGCTTTCTTCAAGTACTTGCCCCGAATGCTTCAAAACAACGAGATCGGGCCGATCGCCCAATGTATCGGATTCCTGAACATTCCGGCGGGATCCGTGTCTTCGAAAATCGTGCTTGACTGCGGCGCTCGTTTGGAGCGCGCCCACGACAACCGAACTGCATTGCGCATGTACGAAGCAATTTTGAAAGACCCGAATGCCAATGCTGGGGACGTCGAATCCGCGCTGTTTCGCGGTGGTTTGCTCAGTGAAGCTGTCTTCCAACGTTACGACTCGGCCCAGAATGCATATCGCGAATTAATCCGGCGCGCGCCCATGAGTCCTTTTGCCGACCAAGCACGGGCAAGACTGGCGTACGTCGAGTCCAAGTTGGCTCCACAACAGACATAATAGGTGCCATGGCGCAACCCTTGGTAGGCGTGATTATGGGAAGCAAATCCGACCTGGAAACAATGCAGCCCGCCGCCGACATCCTCTCCGAGTTTGACGTGGATTTTGAAATCAAGGTAGTCAGCGCTCACCGAACTCCGGAAGCGATGGTGGAATACGCCCAAACCGCGAAAGACCGTGGCATCAAGGTGATTATCGCGGGGGCGGGCGGGGCGGCGCACTTGCCGGGAATGGTTGCGTCGCTGACGACGTTGCCGGTTATTGGAGTTCCGGTTCCGACGAAGCACTTAGGCGGATTGGATTCCCTCTACTCCATGGCCCAAATGCCCGCCGGGATTCCGGTTGCCACGGTCGCCATTGGCAACTCCAAGAACGCGGGGTTATTGGCATTAAGGATATTGGGGTTGACCGACGAAAGCGTCGCCGCGAATCTAGAAGCATTTCGGCAAAGCCAAGTCGACCTTGTAGCGGAAATGAATCGAGAGATGGGCCTCTAACGCGCTTCTACTTTCCCATCGCTCGCAAATTCTGAATGCATTTCGCAATAGCAT
>DATFHI010000177.1:0-6617 GCA_035248525.1 Fimbriimonadaceae bacterium
CTGGTCGCCGAAGTGTCGACGTCGACTTCCGCGCCCTGTAGGCCAGCCGCATTTAATGCCGACTCGATTTGCTCTTGGGTCTTGTCGCCCCGACGAAGCTTCACGATGTAACCGTTATCGAACTGAGCATTGAGGCGTGGCTTCAGTCCGGTGGCTTGCTGAATTTTGGAAGCCACCAACTCGGTATCCGCTTCCCCGCCCTTCGAAAATTCCGGTGGAACGGTGATGATCGCGCTTCGAACTGCACCCTCACCGGCAAACTTCACGTTTGCGCCTTCGATGTTGGCCTTTTGTAGAGACGCCATGATGTCGGACGCGGTCTGGTTTCCAGAAAGCAGTTCAACTTCGTAGCCACCCCGGAATTCAACGGACGGCTTGAGTCCGCCGATGAACCAGAACGGCAAGAAGACCAAGATTGAAATTACGGAAATCGCGAAGTATCGGCCTGACTTGTTGACGATTTGCATCGGATCATGGTCAGCCGTCTCTTCAAACCTTTCCCCAAACCAGTTCCGCTCGAGAGCATAAAACTTCGGATTCGAGCCGATTCCCGATCCAACCAAGAAGATAAGGAGCGAGCGAGTAACCACGACGGCGGTGAACAACGAAATGAGTACACCGATGATCAGGGTCGAGGCAAAGCCCTTAACGGGACCGGTACCCAAGTTCGCAAGCACTATCGAGGTAAGGATCGTACAGGCGTTGGAGTCGAAAATGGCGGGTAGCGCCCGTTTGAAGCCGAGCTCGATCGCTGACATCAGCGACTTCCCAGACTTCATCTCCTCCTTGAATCGCTCGAAGACGAGGATGTTGGCGTCCACCGCCATACCCACCGAAAGGATGAAGCCCGCAATCGCCGCCAGACTGAAGGTGGCGTTGATCCACTTCATCACCGTCAGGGTGAAGAGCACATACAGACCGAGTGCAACCAATGCAACCACGCCGGGGAAGGCGTAGTAGACGATCAAAAAGAGAGCGATTAGCGCGAAAGCGGCGATACCGGCGACGACGATTTTGTCGAGGGCCTGCTTACCAATCGTGGGGTCGACTTTTTGAGAACTGGTGAGCTCTAATCCAACGGGCAGAGATCCAGAGTTAAACAGCTCCTTCAGCTGCATGACATATGCCTTCTCGAATTGCCCTTCGATGACCGCGCTGTCGTGTATGACCGTGCCCTCTTTCAACGGCGCGATGCTTATGACGAGGTCGTCCAGAACAGAGGCCAACTGAGGTTGAAGACGCTGATTTCGGCGCGACCAGGCTTCAATCTTCCTGGCGCCTTCCGCGGAGAAGGTCATCTGGGGAATGTAACTGTCTTGGTGCGGCTGAACGTCGGCACGAGCCAGATCGTCCCCCTTCAGGATCAACTCCCAGCCTTTGATCATATCCTTATACGCTTTGGTTCCCGGCTTGATCTCCTCTCCCGTGGCTCGGCGCACGAAGCTATATGCAGGGGTGCCATTAAAGTCTTTCTGAGCGCCAACCTCGTACAGTCGCGGCGACCCTGCTCCGGTTTCAACGGTCTTTGCCCAATACATCTCAATGCTGGCCGTCGTCTTTAGGGTCTCTTTGGCGGTTTTTTCGTCGGTGTAACCGGGGAGCTCGACGATGATCTCGCTATTGCCCTTCGCCTGAACCAAAGGCTCCACCACGCCGATCATGCCCGTCGCGCGGCTGACCATCGTTCGGATGACGTTGCTTTGGATGACTCCGAGCGATTGACGTTTATCCGCCGGAAGCTCGTCCGTCTTCATGCGATACGTCAGGCGGACGCCACCCTCGATATCCAAACCGAGATTGGGCTTTTTGAAGTAGTAGCCTAGACCGGAAAGTACACCCAGCCCAAGCACGATAAGTAGGAATAAATAACTTCGAGATTGCAAAGCGGTAGAACGCCTCCTGTGGCGCGTTTGAGCCTCCGAGTATACCGGAGCGGAAGCTGGTTGGAAACTCTACTCGATTAGCCGCAATTGACCTTGGCCCGAGGCAATTCCCGCCAGCTGTCCCACATCCGGCGGAGAATCGAAAGCATGCTTCTTTTGATCTAGCGAAACCGGAATCGGATAATCACCATTGAAGCAAGCCAAACAGAAGTGATCTTTGGTTTTGCCGACCGCTTCTACGGCTCCCTCGATGCTCAGGTAGCCCAAGGTTGTGGCCCCAACGTAATCCCGCAACTCGTCGACGCTCATATTCGCCGCGGCTAGCTCGCCTTTGCTGGCCATGTCGATCCCGTAAAAGCAAGGGAATTTGATCGGGGGCGCGGTGATTCGGACGTGCACCTCGGTCGCACCGGCTTCGAACATCAGCTTGACGATCTGCTTGGTAGTGGTGCCCCGGACAATGGAGTCGTCCACGAGGACGATCCGCTTCCCCCGAATATGATCTTCCAGCGGACTGAGCTTCATCCGGACGCCCATCTCGCGCATTGATTGATCGGGCTGGATAAACGTGCGATGGATGTAGCGGCTTTTCATCATGCCCTCCCGATACGGGATTCCGCTTTGCCGACTGTAACCCAGCGCCGCCGGAATGCCGCTATCCGGGACCGGAACCACGATGTCGGCCTCGACGGGATGCTCCTTGGCTAAGTTTTCACCCATGTGCTCTCGCGCGGTGTAGAGCGTGGTGTCATACATTTTGCTGTCGGGCCGGGCAAAGTAAATGAACTCGAAGAGGCACATCGCATGGTGCGGAGCGTCCGTTCCCATGAAAAACCGCATGCCGTCCCGGTCGATAACCACGCACTCACCCGGCTTTAGTTCGTGCTCGCTTTTACCGCCCACATGCTCGAAGGCGCATGACTCGCTGGCAACCATGTAACCGTCACCTCTGCGTCCGGCACTCAGCGGACGGATGCCCCACGGGTCGCGAAAACCGAACAGCAATTTAGGAGTGAGGCAAGTGATGCTGTATGCGCCGCGGCACCTTCGCATAACGGTTTTCACGGCCTTTTCCACGCCTTCAGGTAAATGCCGGACCAGCAATCGCGCAAGCAACTCCGAGTCGCTGGTGGAATCAAAGTGCTCGCCCTCCGCTTCCATCTCCTCCCGAAGCTCTTTGGCATTGATGAGGTTCCCGTTATGAGCGACGGCGATATCTCCCACCAAACTTTGGCAGTAGATCGGCTGTGCGTTTCGAAGCACGCTGGCTCCGGTCGTCGAATATCTTGTGTGGCCGACCGCCATTTCGCCCGGCATGGCAGCGAGAATAGAAGGAGTGAAGACCTGGTTGACCAGGCCCATGTCTTTGTGGAATCGAACGCTGGAACCGTCGGACACCGCAATACCGGCCGACTCCTGTCCCCGATGTTGCAGTGCGAACAGACCGAAAAACGCCACGGAAGCAGCATCCTGGCCTGGGGTATACACTCCCAGTACTCCGCATTCCTCCTTCAGGCGTTCGTCGGATTCCCAGGACATGATGGGGAGTATATCTTCGAACGGTCTAACCGTGCGGTCCGGACCGGACTCTCGTTAACCCGAAATGGCCCGCTCTTTCGATTTGAAAGTGAACTCGCCATTGGTGAAGTCCACCTCCACTTCCGACCCATCGTGCACTTCCCCACCAAGGATAGCTTGGGCCAGCGGATTCATGATCTCTCGTTGAATCGCACGCTTGAGTGGCCGTGCTCCGTACACGGGGTCAAACCCCGCAGTGGCGAGTTGCAGGCTGGCCTCGTCGGAAAGCGTCAGGTGAATCCGCCGCTCTTCCAACCGCTTGGCCAGGTGCTCTACCTGGAATTTCACGATCTGCTTGATCTCGTTCACACCGAGCGACCGGAACACGATGACATCGTCCAACCTGTTCACAAACTCTGGTCGGAAGAACAATCGGACCTCATCGAGGACTCGTTGCTTGATTTCTTCCCAGTCGCCCTCCGCCGATAGCGGATCAGCATAGTTGTGCGAACCCAAGTTACTGGTGAGGATGACCACCGTATTTTTGAAATCCACGGTACGACCTTGCCCATCCGTCAACCGGCCATCATCCAATAGTTGAAGGAGGACGTTAAACACTTCGGGATGCGCCTTTTCCACTTCGTCGAAGAGCACAACTGCATAAGGTCGACGGCGGACGACTTCGGTTAATTGCCCACCCTCTTCATAACCGACATATCCCGGAGGTGCCCCGATCAGCCTCGCGACCGAGTGCTTTTCCTGGTATTCGCTCATGTCGATGCGGACCATGGCCTTGTCATCGTTAAACAAGAATTCGGCAAGCGCTTTGGCGGTTTCCGTCTTACCCACGCCGGTCGGACCGAGGAACAGGAACGATCCGATAGGCCGGTTGGGATCGCTCAAGCCAGAGCGTGAGCGACGAACAGCATCGGAAACCGCGCGGAGAGCCTCATCTTGGCCAACGACCCTTTGGCGGAGGAACTCCTCCATGGTGAGCAGCTTCTGCATTTCGCCCTGAAGTAGTTTACTAACCGGAATTCCCGTCCACTTGCTGACGACTTCGGCGATATCCTCGCTGTCCACCTCTTCCTTGAGCATCTTTCCAGAAACCTGGATTCGCTCCAGCTCGGCGGTTTCCTCATCCAACTGCTTGGTCAGTGCTGGCATGCGCCCGTGCTGGATCTCCGCCGCTTTGGCATAGTCGCCGGCGTCCCCGGCTTGCTGGAACTGAGCCCGCAGGTCATCCAACTCTTGCTTGATTTGGCGAACCCGCTCGATCTTTTCCTTTTCGGTTTGCCATGTGGCGCGCATTGCGCTCGACTTCTCGCTGAGTTCCGCCAGCTTCTTTTCGGTTTGCGCAAACCGCTCTTTGGAAGGAGCGTCTTCTTCCTTCTTTAATGCTTCGCGGTCGATCTCGAGTTGCCGCATCTGTCGCTCGACTTCATCGATCTCCGCGGGAACGCTCTCGATTTCGATTTTTAGTTTGGAGGCGGCCTCGTCGACCAGGTCGATAGCTTTATCCGGGAGGAAGCGATCTGAAATATAGCGATGGCTCAAGGTCGCCGCCGCTACGATTGCAGAGTCAGTAATGCGCACTCCGTGATGGATTTCATAACGCTCTTTCAATCCACGAAGGATGCTGATGGTTTCTTCAACTGACGGCTCATCCACCAACACCATTTGGAATCGCCGCTCCAGCGCTTTATCCTTCTCAATGTAAAGCTGGTACTCCTTGAGTGTAGTCGCGCCTACGCACCGAAGTTCTCCGCGAGCAAGCATCGGTTTCAACATGTTGGCGGCATCCAATGCGCCCTCCGCCTTGCCTGCCCCAACCAAGGTGTGCAGTTCGTCGATGAAGAGGATTATCTGCCCCTCTGCCTTCTTGATCTCATCGAGGACCGCTTTCAGGCGGTCTTCGAATTCGCCGCGGTACTTAGCCCCGGCCAGCATTGCGCCGAGGTCCAAGCTCATGATGGATTTGCCCCGCAGACCCTCGGGAATATCCCCGCTGACGATTCGCTGAGCCAAGCCCTCGACTACCGCCGTCTTTCCTACTCCCGGCTCGCCAATGAGCACCGGATTGTTCTTCGTTCTTCGACTCAAGACTTGAATGACTCGCCGAATCTCCTCATCCCGGCCGATTACCGGATCGAGTTTGTTCATCCTTGCTCGAGCGGTCAGATCAACGGCATACTTCTCCAGGGCCTGGTAGTTCTGTTCGGCGGTTTGAGACGTAACCCTGCGGCCACCTCTCAAATCCTCCACCGCCGTCATCAGCTCCTTGGCGGTAACTCCATTGGAGCGTAAGAGCTTTCCGGCTGGGCCCTGCTCTTCGGCAATAGCAAGCAGCAGATGCTCCGTTGAGACATAGTCATCCCCCAAATCGTCGGCCAAGGTGAAAGCGTCGGTGAATATCTTCGAAAGTCGGCTACCGATCGTGCCGCCATAGTTCACCGAGCCGGATACTTTCGGCGTCGAGTCCAGCTCATCGTGAACCTGCTGCTTGACTGCATCCGAATCTACGCTCACCTTCTCCAACAGGGGTTTGGCTATGCCTTCGGGCTGAGATAGGAGAGCGTAAAGCAGATGCTCGACTTCAACGGTCGAGTGCTTGAATTGAGCGGCAAAGCTTTGGGCTTCTTGCAGTGCCTCTTGAGCTTTGAGAGTCAGTTTTTCGAATCGCATGTACTTGAGTGTAAGACTATCAAATGATCTTACTATCTAGTATAACGTCGATTCTCTTAAATTGGTTTCAAATCTTTCGCACTTCATCCGGGAAATCGCGGTAGAGGGCGGACTTGAAGTTGCATACGCGGGAATACACCTCCCGATGAAGCTGCTCCACTGACTCGTCTCTGGTTGCCGCCACAAAGAACGCCTCATCTAATTGGGCCAAAGATCGGAAGGCTATAGAAATGTAAAACTCGCCAAGCTCAGGCGGCGAAAAGCCGAATTTTCGGCGTCGGATGGTGTAGCTCTCGACCTTTCCTTGATCTCGAAAATGGTTTAGATAGTTCTGGACAGCTTGGACAAACTCGAGGTCATTGGCGCCCGGCGCCAAGTCCACCCAGATTTCGTAGTGGTTCACTGCGCCATTTTATGCCTTCGGGGTTATGTCCGGGAAGGCACAACTGACCGCAGCGTTTCAGAGGATCAGTTGAGAGTCAGGTTTACCAAGTACCGGCTGGTCACGTGGGTGGCGTTGTCTTTGAAGAA
>DATFHI010000178.1:0-7186 GCA_035248525.1 Fimbriimonadaceae bacterium
CCAAGGGATTCTTTCCCAAATACGGAAATCGTCGCGTGGTCGACACTCCCATCACCGAAGCCGGATTCATGGGTCTCGCAACCGGAGCCGCCATGGCAGGGCTGAGACCGATCGTTGAGTTCATGACGATGAGCTTTTCAATCTTGGCACTCGACCAAGTTATTAATCACACCGCCAAGATTCACTATATGTCGAACGGCATTGTCAAATGCCCGCTCGTCATCCGCGGACCCGGGGGAGCCGCGAAGCAACTTTCCGCTCAACATTCCCACTCGCTCGAAGGTTGGTACGCCCACGTTCCGGGATTGAAGGTCGTCGCTCCGGCAACGGTCTCAGACGTCTATGGCATGCTTAAGACCGCCATCGCCGACGATAATCCGGTAGTTTTCTATGAGCACCCGAGGCTGTACGCGATGAAGGGTCAATTGGAGGACAAGGACTTCACGGTGCCATTTGGCAAGGCGCAGATTCTCCGGGAAGGCTCTGACGTCAGCCTAATCGGCTACTCCCTGATGTCGCAGATCAATTTGGCGGCAGCAGAACTCCTGGAAAAGGATGGAATCCATGCCGAGGTCGTCGATGTGCGCTCACTTCTGCCCCTGGATACCGAAACAATTTACAATTCGGTGCGCAAAACGCATCGAGCGGTCGTGGTCTACGAAGATTGGAAGAGCGGTGGCTTCGGCGCGGAGATCCATGCGCGAATTAGCGAAGATTGCTTCGACGATTTGGATGCGCCGGTTGGCCGGGTAGGCGGATTGAATGTACCGATGCCATATTCCCGCGTCCTGGAACTGGAAGCAGTTGTAAATGAGCACCATATCGTCGCGGCTGTCCAGAAATTCCTGGGTTAAGCGACCAACTTAAGATCTTGGATCAGCATATCCAGCGCGGCGTGCCGCTCTTCCCGGGATTTCATTCGAAGCACCGCGGAGGGATGTAGCGTCGCCATCAACCGCCGGTCGCTAAAGTCGAACAGCTTCCCTCGGGATTGGGTGATCCGAAAAGACGTGCCCATTAGACTCTGGGCGGCAGTTGCCCCAAGACACACGAGCACTTCCGGCGAAACTGCGTCGATCTCTGCAATGAGCCAAGGTTGGCAAGCAACTACCTCAGCTCTGGCGGGCTTGGCGTGCAGTCGTCGATTACCCGTCTTCGCCCTTGTCCACTTGAAGTGCTTCACCGCGTTGGTGAGATATACGGTGCTTCTATCTATTCCAGCCGCCGAAAGGGCTTGATCCAAGATTCTGCCCGCCGGGCCGACGAAAGGATGTCCTGCGAGATCTTCCTGATCTCCGGGTTGTTCCCCGATCAGCATGAGGCGGCTGGGAGTTGGACCCTCGCCAAATACTGCCTGCGTTGCGTCCATATAGAGCGGACAGCCTCGGCAACCCTGTACCACCCGATCCAACGAAGTGTAATCATGCTTCGGAGGCACAAACGGCTCTGCCGTCATCGGCGTCTGCCGATCTTCGATCAAATCTTTGTGACCTTTCTCTCCGCCATCTTCGCGTGAAGCCGAACCACCGGTCCGAGGGTGATGGCATGATTCCGGATCAGCGAGTTGTTCCCCGACTTCACTTCCTTCTCGATCTTGCCAAGGAACATGTTGTGGCCGTTGACCATCATCATGCGGAATTCTCGATCAAATGACTGGCCGCTCATGCGCGACAGTCGCCCGATCATGTTTTGGCTGGCGGAAGAGAGGTTCTTGGAGACCGGAAGTCGAAGCTTTTCGGCGATGACGACTTCTTCATTGAAAGCGCCGGTGTGCTCTCGTACCATGATGCGGCCAAACTCGCGCGTCCAAGTCTGGGTTCCCTTCTTTTGAGCAAGCTCGCCTAGCTTAATCTCTACGAGGTTGGTTTCCAGAGCTAATTTGAAAAAGGCGCGGTCTTGGCTGTTAATGCCCATGCCCGGCCTAACTTTGTTCATGGTCTCGGTGGTACCGAGACGACGGGTGACCTTTACTTGTCCGGCCGCCAAAGTTAACGTCAGCGCCGCAAGCACGCCCGTTGCAATTAAAGTTTTCATGATTACGCCTCTCCCATGCGGGAATCCATTTCATCCAGACTCAAATCTGAGTAAAGATGGTTCCGTGGAAGAGCGTAATCCTAGCCGCCTTTGGCCAGCCGCGCGAACGTTTCTTTATCCACCGCGCGCATCAAGCATTCTTCATACGAAACGTTGCCGTTCCGGAAGTGCGCCGCTAAAGAAGCGTCCATGGTCTGCATTCCAAGCTGTTGAGAAGTCTCGATCATGGAATACATTTGGTGGGTCTTCCCTTCTCGGATCAGGTTCTTGATCGCCGCGGTTCCAAGCATGATCTCGATCGCCGCACAGCGTCCTCCACCCAGTCGAGGTAGAAGTTGCTGGGAAACAACCGCTTCCAAAGTGTTTCCGAGCAAAACTCGGATTTGATCTTGCTGCTCGGAGGGGAATACGTCGATAACACGGTCGATAGTGCTCGGTGCGTTTCTCGTGTGCAAAGTACCGAAGACTAAGTGACCGGTTTCCGCCAAAGTCAATGCGGCTTCGATCGTTTCCAGGTCGCGCAATTCACCGACGAGGATGATGTCCGGGTCTTCACGGAGTACCGCGCGCAATGCGTTGTGGAACGAGAACGTGTCCGCGTGCATTTCGCGTTGGTTCACCATGCACTTCTTGTGTTGGTGCAAATATTCGATCGGGTCTTCAATGGTGAGAATGTGATTAGTCCGGTTGTCGTTGATGTCGTCGATCATCGTGGCGATCGTCGTCGACTTACCGGAACCGGTCGGACCCGTAACCAACACCAATCCACTCGATCGTTTCGAGATTTCGCGAATAACCGCCGGTAATCCAAGTTGATCGAAGGATGGAATCTTGGTTGGAATAACGCGCAGCGCGCCCGCAACCGACATCCGCTGCATATAAACGTTGAATCGGAATCGAGCCAGACCCTTGATGCTGTATGCGAAGTCCAATTCGTGGGAGGATTCAAATTTTTCGATGTGCTCGTCGGTGAACGTCTCGTAGATCATACGGCGAGTGTCTTCCTGATCCATGACGGTATACGGAAGCGCAACGATCTCGCCATCGAGCCTCATCATGGGGGGCAAGCCAACCGTCAGGTGGATGTCGCTCGCTTTGCGTTCGATCGCCATTCGCAGAATGTCGTCGATATGCGCCTCTTTGACCGACTTCGCGTCTGCCTCTAGCTGCTGAGTGCCTTTGACCTCATCGAAGACGTCGTATCGCTTATCGCTAACATCGATTTGGTGGACCGACTGGTCCACGTAAGCCGGGATGTAGTTGTCCGCGGCGGATTTCTTGGCCGCCTTGTGCTCTTGGTCGGCGGCCGCTTCGAGTTCGTTGGCCGGTGCTTCCCCTCTATCGACCTGAACCTCCACATATTGGCCCGTTCGCGGGTCCATGACCATCTCCACCGACGGGAGTGACTCAACCTGGGGCGGAGTCGCGGGAGTTGCCGCTGTCGTCGCCTCGACCTTTGCTTCTTCCGTGCTTAAGACCTGATTCCAATTGAATTCCGTGGACATTGATATCTCCTAAAAGTTCAGCTGCGCTGCCGTGATCACCCCGATGCCTTCATCGACAATCGATTCCGCCTGATTCAGGGGTAACTGCAGAAGTGGAAAAGCCCACTCCGGCACATCCAAGTCGCTGCCCTTTCGACCTTGCTTGGCCAGCGTCGCAATCGCGCTGGAGAGCGCGGTTAGCGCTCGTTCTGCCTTGAATTCTTCGTGCTCAGCGGGGGCATCCCAATAAATCAGCCCCTGACAAAGAGCTTCCGGAAATCCCCATTTGCGGGCGGAGCTGACCGCCACATCTATGTGGTTGCACTCAAAAATTCGCTCTTCCGCGGTTATCACGGATTCCCCGGATTCGATTAGGTGCGAACACTGCGTGTAAGAGCCGCTGCCAAACCGGTCCAACAGGGTCCGTCCGAGGTAATGCAGCAAGCCGCAGGTATACGCCTCGTCCGGGTTCAATTTGGTCGCCGACTTGCAGAGCCACTTGGCACAAACGGCCGTATCGACGGAATGCCGCCACCACGTTCTACGGCGCAACGATTCTTCGTCGTTCTTCCCCACGAACATGTCGAACGCGCCGATCGTCATCGCCAAGTTCCGCACGCTCTTGTAACCCAGAAACATCAGCGCCTCTTTGATGGAGTTCACGCGGCGGGGCAGCCCAAAGTAGGAGGAGTTCGCCAGGGTCAATAGTTTGGTGCTAAAACCTGGATCTATTGCGATCGCTTTCTCCATTTCGAGCGCAGGAGATTCGCAGTTCCCCGTGATTTCAAGAACTTTAAAGACCACGTGGGGAAGCACGGCGACATCGTCCACTTTGGACATCAGATCGTCGAGCGCCGTACTAGATTGCGGTTGCGGAATTGCTGACATTAAATCGGTTTCCTTTCCAATAGTTGGCAAATTTATGAATAAAGCACACGTAGGACCTCATCGACCGAGGTCACTCCCATGAGAATTTTCGAAACGGCGTCCATCTGAAGGGTTTTCATCCCGGATTGGACGGCCAGGTTACGGACCATGTGAGCTGGTCCGCGCTTCAAGATTTCATCCCGAATCTCATCGGTCATGATCATCAATTCATGCACGCCCGTTCGGCCGCGATAACCCGAGCCTTTGCAATGATCGCATCCCTTCCCTTTGAACAGGGTGATTTCGCCGCCCGTATCGGCGCCGATCTCATCCGGCAGGGGGAACCCATACCGCAGCAGGCTCTCTCGCTGAGCGGTGTAGGACTCCTTGCAGTGTGAGCAGATTTGGCGGACCAACCTCTGCGCAAGTACGCCGATCACCGCCGAGGAGATGAGGAAGGGTTCCACTTCCATGTCGGTCAAACGCGTTGTAGCGGAGGGAGCGTCGTTGGTATGGAGAGTGCTCAAGACCAGGTGGCCGGTCAGGGCCGCTTCCATAGCGATCGTGGCAGTCTCCTTGTCCCGCATTTCACCGACCATGATCACGTCAGGATCCTGTCGGAGCATGGCGCGAAGTCCGGCGGCAAACGTCATGCCCGCCTTCACATTCACACCGCATTGGTTGATTCCGGATAGCTCGTACTCGACCGGGTCCTCGATCGTAATGATGTTGTTCATCCCTGTATTGAGCTTGTTTAGAACCGAATAAAGCGTCGTGGACTTACCTGATCCTGTCGGACCGCAGACCAGGATGATCCCGTAGCTCTTCGAAGCCATATCTTCGATCAGCTTCATGTTGTGGGGCAAGAATCCAAGCTTGGACAAGCCGACGTTAATGCCGCCCTTGTCCAATACGCGCATTACGATCTTCTCACCGTATACGCACGGCAACGTCGATACGCGGAAGTCGAATTCCTTCCCTCCGATTACCGCGCTGATTCGGTTATCCTGTGGCGCCCGCTTCTCCGCGATGTCCATCTCAGACATGATCTTCATGCGGCTGGTCAGCGGAGCAACGACCTTGCGGGGAAGCTTCATGCCCTCCATCAACACGCCATCTACGCGGTAACGGATCTTCATGCCGTCCCGCATCGGCTCCATGTGAATGTCGCTCGCCTTATCGGTAATGGCTTGGCTGACAATCAGGTTTGCGAGCCGGATGATGGGCGCGTCTTCGCCCATTTCGCGGAGTTCGGCTTCACTGAGCTCCTCCTCTTTGTCGCGCATGACCTCGACGTCGCCATCGAAGTCCTTCATCACGCCGGCCAGGGCGTCGGTAACGTTTACATCGACCTTGTAATGGTTTGCAATCGAGGCGATCAGGTCTTCCTCGATCGCGATCATCGCCTCAATTTCAAGTCCGGTGGTCAATCGGAGCTCGTCGATGACGAAGATATCCAGCGGATTGACCATTGCGACGATCAGCTTGTCGCCGTTACGCTCGATGGGGACGCATTTGAACCGCTTGGCGACCTGTGGGCTGATGACCTCGAGCGCGTTCGCTTGGGGCACAACGTCGGCGATGTCTACAAATGGGATGCCCCAGACTTTGCCAAGGCAACGGACGCGGTCCCGCTCGGAAACCAATCCCATGGAGACGAGCACGCGAGCAACCGGCTCGGCTCCCCCCATCTCTTTGTGTTTTTGAAGCGCCAGTTCAAGGTCTTCGTGAGTGATCAGCCCTTCTGCCACAAAGTGTTCGCCTGAAAGCATCTATATCTCCAACCCCAGGAAAGCCATTCCTGTGTGAAATTGGATTCCATCCTGGTAAGAAACCCACCCTGGTAATTTTTCGGTGGCGGACGTCAATCTGTTAAAGTTGCTGGCTGGCAGGTTTACCGGGACCTTCGAGGAGCCGATTCGAGTTCAAAAGTTGGGAATCTTCGGGGTATATTGATTCCCTTCTCCCATCTGCCCAGGTGGTGAAATTGGTAGACGCGCTGGCTTCAGGTGCCAGTCCCCGCAAGGGGGTGAAGGTTCGAGTCCTTTCCTGGGCACCAATTCTTCAACTTCAAACTTCCGGCCTCTAACGCTCCAACTAAAATCCTGAGCAGTCACGACCAAAAGGTATCCTTCCCACAATGCGCATCGCCGATTGGGCGCGCCGCGTTACCGAAATCCCAGCCCTGGCCGAGATTCTTCAACCACTCGAAAAACCGACCGAGTGGCGGTCAGTTGCGCCTGAAGCAAGGCCATTTCTCATCGCGGCCCTTTATCACCAGAAGCCCACGAAGATGCTCGTGGTCACCTCGAACTACGAACGGGCACTTGGTTGGCAGGCCAAATTGGAGTTGTGCGGCATCCCCCACGACTGCATTTGCCAACTCCCCAGCGGCATCTCTTCCCTCTTCGAGGATGCGGCGCCCGAGCATGTAGCACTTTCCGACCGCCTGGGCGCCCTGGAAGCATTGGTTTCCCCAGAACCCGCCATCATTCTCGCCACTCCGCAAGCCGCCCTCGAGAGAACCCTTCCGCGGGACGTTTTGGTCGATGCCTTTGTCGAATTGAAAGTTGGACAAACCATCGACGCCGACAAGTTGCTTCGGCAGTTCGTGAACCTGGGATACGAACCGCAGGATCCAGTCCGGTTGCCTGGCCAATATGGACGCCGAGGCGGCATTCTCGACGTCTTCGCGACCGGACACGACCTTCCCTACCGAATTGAATTCTTCGGAGATGAAATCGAGAGCATCCGGATGTTTGATCCGAATTCCCAACGCTCGGTTGGGCAGGTGGAAGGAC
>DATFHI010000179.1:0-18608 GCA_035248525.1 Fimbriimonadaceae bacterium
ATGGTTACACTTCGAACGCAGCAAAGAGAGGGTTGACCGCGTGGTCCTAACTCTTCCACCTCCGGCACTGGAGCGAATCGTTTTCGAACCGGCTTTGACCGTTCAAAAACGCTGCGCGGTGGAGGCTTGTGGCATGAGCCGGGCCGTCAAGATTTGCTGGGTGTTTAACCGTCGTTGGTGGCAAGACGGCGACTGGGGCGGGTCGATGTTGAGCGATGGGCCGCTCCAACAAACTTGGGATGGAAGCCTGGGTGAAGCCCCGATCCTGACCGCGTACATCTGTGGGGAGCAAGCGGCGGAGTGGAGTCGGCTTGGCGATCCCGTAAAGGCAGGATTGTACGAGCTCTCTCAGATTTTCCCAGAAGCGCTGGACCATTTTGAGCAGGGTTGGTGGCACGACTGGGTGCTCGACCGCTACGCGCTTGGAGCGTTCAGCCATTTGTCGCCCGGATATGTTTTGGAGCACATGGAGCATATCGCCCCGCCGGAACAGCGGATCCACTTCGCCGGGGAACATACCGCGACTTGGATTGGATTTATCGAAGGGGCTTTGGAGAGCGCAGAGCGCGTGGTGTGCGAGATCGATCGCGCGGAGAACTGACCTAAGTTAAGTTGGGATCCGATTCGAATTTCAGCTTCAGAAGTGGGATTGGCATCCGGTTATGGTGCGAACGAGGCGGGAAGATATGGAGGACCCGGTACCGCTTACCATTCAGCACAAAAACCTCACCGCGGTAAGGAATTTCCTTTACGTTCGCGATCTTTGGCGTGTGAAACCCTGCGCGATATGCGATCTTCATGTTCTCACCGGCAGGTTGCCACGGGCTCTATCGCACCCTGACATTCAATCTTATATCCCGGATTATCGTTCTGCATTTCCCCCAAACCCTCAAACGTGCGGCCTTGATGCTCAAAACTAAACTGAACGTCCGACATCACCAAGCCGTAAATCTGGTCTTGTCCCCGAGGAGCACATAGATATTCTCTTCCCCCGTCCGATATCCATTTCACCCCCACCAATTCCCCCAAGAAATGCCGATCTTCCATCCAATACAAGCGCACTGTTAGGTCCTCGGCCAATAAATCGATTTCCATCGAATGTGGAGTGCCCCCAACTCACTCGCAAAGATAATAAGGGACGAATCTGAAATATGGGAGAGTTAAGTTAGTTAACCGGTTAAGAACTAGTAATTTTGCCTGGTTTTATCGCGAGGTCGATGACATTTGCAGGCTTGCTGCTCGCCCTATGAATGCTTCTAGTTCACGGGTCGTTCGGTAATGGTCATCGATCACAAACCGGGATATCCCAAAGCCAAAAAAGATAACCGCGCCCATGACGATCCCCACCATCCACTTTCGACCAGAAGTGTCGACCCGTTGGCGCTTGATGAATGCCGCCAGGTTGATGATCGCGAACAGTGTGAGCAGTCCGTACAGAATCGGCCCGAGCGGATGCGCGGCAAATGCTTCGGCAAATCGACCATGAATGGTGGCGGTCCAAGAGGTCGTCAAACCGCAGCCTGGACAAGGTCGATTGAAGAGCAACACGCTCGGACATGGAGGGAGCCCCAGCTGCTGGTGAGTGCCATGTCCACTTGGATCGGGCGAAAGGCAAGCGCCGATGATGGTAATCGTTGCCCAGATTCCGGTCACGATCAACTGTCCGCTCAGCACCCGCTTGTTGTCGCAAGGTTCAAGAAATGGCATGGGAAGCTTCACTAGGTATGACGCACTCGGGTTGCAGAAAATCGCCGATTTGTCGGGCGACGCTGAAAACCTCTCCGCCCGGTCGAGCCAAAGCGGTCAACGTCACATCCTCATTTTGGCGCATCTGGATTTTTCTACCCAGGCGGACATCCGATTCCTGGCCGGCTTCGAGCTCAATGACCGGCATGGGCGCGATCGCCGTGCGCAACGGAATGAGGTTTTCTGCGGTCACCTGGTCCAACTTGACAGAATGCTCTATGGAAAATCGGCCGACGCGGGTCCTTACCAAGCCGGACAGGTGCGCGCCGCAACCAATGGCATTGCCGAGGTCGTGGGCGAGCGTCCGAATGTATGTTCCGCCCGAGCAAACAACCCTAGCACGTGCTGATTGGGCGCCGGTCACTGCGATCTCCAAGTCTTGAATGTGGACCGTCCGCAGGGACCGCTCCACATCTTTGCCGGCCCGCGCATATTTGTAGAGCGGCTGTCCGTCCACTTTCACCGCACTGTACATCGGTGGATATTGCTGAATGAGGCCATGGAACTGGGGCGCCACTTCCTCGAGCTTAGCGGTTAAATTAACCGGAACCGGTCGGTCCGAAATAACCTCTCCCTCCAGATCGTAAGTGGTGGTTTCCCGGCCGAATTGGATTTCGGCGATGTATTCCTTGGGCTCCAAGGGCAGGTATTGCAGGAAGCGGGTTGCGGGTCCTACTGCGAGGACGAGCAAGCCGGTGGCTAAAGGATCCAAGGTGCCGGCATGGCCGACGCGACGGGTCCCCAGTCGCCGTCGAACTTGGTCCACGACGTCGTGCGAAGTTCCCCCGACCTCCTTATGGATTAACAGGATTCCAAGCAACGCTTTAATTCAACAACGAGCTGCTCGACCGCGTCCGAGACCGCTCCCTCAAAATTGCAACCGGCCGCATTACGATGTCCACCGCCCCCGAACGTGCGAGCCACGGCGGCGACATCGTAGGCTCCGCGAGACCGAAGTGAGCAGCGTATTTTCCCGCGCTTTGGCTCGCGCAAGATTGCCGAAATTTGCACGGTCTCGATCGTGAGAAGTTCATTGACAAACCCCTCGGTGTCTTCATCGGTCGCGTGGTTTTGCTCGAAGTCGTCGATGGTGAGCACCGACCAGCAAATCCGATCGTCGCAGTCAAGGCACATGCGTTCGAGCGCATAGCCAAGGAGCCTTGCGCTGGAGATGGGCTTGCTTTGGAAGACTTGTTCGCTGACCAAGTTGATGTTGCCGCCCTGCTCAAGCAATTGAGCCGCCAAGCTGAGCGACTCAGGAGTAGTATTCCGGAATCTGAAACTGCCGGTGTCGGTGACAATTCCGGTGATCAGGCAAGTGGCAATGTCCGGACTGATTTCTACCTGCAGTTCGTGCATTAGGCGAGTGAGGATGACAGCGGTGGCGGGAGCGGCGGTATCCACGATCCGAATGTCGCCCGGCGCATCGTGAGGCACGTGATGATCGATGAAGATTGTTCGCTCACAGCTCGAGAAGAATGGCTCGGTGTTTCCCAACCTTTCCAGGGAATCCAAATCCACCACGATTCCGAGGTCGTACTTGTCTTCCTTGGGAGTCTGGCGAATCCGACTAACTCCGGGGAGGAAGCGCAAGTTCCGCGGGGGCATATGGTGGCAGAGAACTTCGTTTGCGATTCCCATTGCATCCAACCAGTGGGAAACGGCAAGCGCGCTCCCCAGGGCATCTCCATCTGGATTGAGGTGGGTGCCGATAAGCACCGAGGAAGCCGATTGAACGGCGGTAAGGAATTCAGGAGCCAGTTCTTGAACTATCCCCATGTCTGGCTTCCGACGGCGGTTTGAATCGTCAAAACGCCTCCATTGTACTTATTCGGAATATCCATCGGGATGAGCGAGCCGCCAGCGCCAGGCGTCCGCAACGATATCGGATAGAGCCGGTCGCTTTGGAGTCCAACCCCAATCCGCATGGATCCTAGATGCATCGGCCACCAATTCTGGACTGTCGCCCAGCCGCCGGGGGCACACTTCAAAGGGGATGTCTTTGCCGGTGACTTGAATGGCGGTATCCAATACTTCCTTGATGGAGTAACCGCGACCGTTCCCCAAGTTGTAGGTTCGGGACTCGCCCTTTTCCCGCAGATGCTTGACCGCCAAGAGGTGGGCGTCGGCAAGATCCTCGACGTGGATGTAATCCCGTACGCAGGTGCCGTCCGGAGTCGGATAATCGTCGCCAAATACCTTGAGCGTTGGTTTCTTGCCCATTGCGGAGAGCAGGACGTTGGGAATCAGATGCTCTTCCGGGTCATGATCTTCACCCAGAACTCCGGTTGGGTCAGAACCGGCGGCGTTGAAGTATCTGAGGCACACCGAGTGGAAGCCGTGGGCGATTTCCATATCTCGCAAGAGTTGCTCGGCCATCAGCTTGCTGTGGCCGTACGGATTAATTGGGTTCGTAGGATGCTTCTCGTCCAGTGGAATGCGTTGAGGCACTCCGTACACCGCCGCCGTGGAGCTAAAGACCATCTTGCCGACTCCATGCTGTCGCATTGCTTCGACCAAGTTGAGCATGCCCCCGAAATTGTTCTGGTAGTACTTGGCAGGTTCGCGTACGCTCTCACCCACGGAAATGTAGGCGGCAAAGTGCATCACGGTATCGATGTCTGGGTGACTGGCGAAAACCTGGTTGAGATCATGCGGAGATGATAAATCTCCCAGCACGAGTTTGCTTTCTTGAACTGCCTTTCGGTGGCCGTGGACTAAGTTGTCGAACACGAGGTGCGGTTCATTCGATTCCCTAAGTAATTTCATTACATGGGAACCGATAAAACCCGCCCCGCCAACCACCAGGATCATGGACTTACCTTACCAGCCCGATTCGCTCCGCTAGCGAACTGCTGAAGAGCCCCCCGGGGTCGAGTGCGTCTTTGGCGATTTTGAGTCGGGTTGACGCCTCGGCGTAATCTTCTGGACGCAGTGTGGAGTCTTTGGCGAGATAGAACTTTCCTCCAGCCTCCCGAACCAGGTCGTTCATGCGGTGGGCAAGGTCAAGCAATTCCGGCCAACGGTGAGCTGAGACCGGGAAATCCAAAGCAAGGGAATATCCATCGGCGCCGTGGCTTAGCATGAAATTGTCAGTTCGGTGTTTCTTTAGGACAGCTAAGTATGGTACGTAGTGCGCGGAGTGGCAAAGGTCGATTTGAAGCCGGAAAACCTCCTGCGCCGTCTCCTTGGGAATAAAGCTTTGATATTGGATAAATCCGCCCGGCAGGTAGGATTTGCGCCAATCGGGGACGTAGTCCAGAAGGAAGGAGAAAGCTACCAAGCTTTGTTTATGAAATCTTCGGTTGCCTATTAATCTGGAGGAGTAATACTTTGCGGAATTTAGCAGTCGTACTCCGATGGGATTATTCACCATCCTAAGAAGTCTCCAGACGTGACGCTTTGGAAAGACGCCAAAGATGTTCGCGGGTAGGTCTTGCGATTCCTCGAGCAGGGTGTCGCGTGAAGCCTCTTGGTCATGCCATGCGGCATGGAACTGACCCCGGCCAGAATGATTTCCATTGGCAAAGCAATCGACCCACCCCACCATGTAGTCCGCGCTCTCGGCGTTGCTTTCGAAGTGTTCGAACTGCTCCTCCCAGTTGGAGGGTGATTCTGCATACACCTTCAGCATCCCGGATTGAACCGCCTTCATCTGCAATCTAATGCGAGTGAAGATGACGAGGGTGCCGGCCGAGGACACCACCGACTCAAAGTAACCATCTCGAGGTTTGAAGGTGCGAATCGAACCGTCGGCCAACAGGCAATCCACTTCCAAAACGTGGTCCCCAAGGGTCCCCACCTTGAAATTGTTCTTACCATGGATGTTCATTGCCAAAGCCCCGCCCAAGGTGACGAACATCGTTCCGCTCACCACCGGGGGCCACCAACCGTAAGGCAAACAATGTCGCCACAACTGCTCGATTGTCATCCCAGGTTCGCAGTCGATAATTCCCGACTCCGGATTCCAAGCCAGAACCTGGTTCATTGTAGTTAGATCGAGGGCGACCGCTTCGGGAAGGATAGAGGCGTCCCCATAACTCCGGCCCTCTCCGCGCAGAACCACCTGTCGCTTGGCTTCGGTCGCTGCCTCTAACGCCCGGCGGATGTCATCAACCGAAGTGACGGCAAAAACATAAGCATCGGCTCTCGAGGCCATACCGAAGCCCGTCAATTCTCGGATTTTCTCGCGCGGAAGCATCAGATTCTTAACCGGCGGAAGATCCATGACGGCACATTTCGTATCGCGAGGAAGATTGCCGCGTGAATGGGAGAGAGGTAGCACTCCCTTCCGGATGACGACTTTGCAAGGATGAGTTTTGCGGCGGTGGAAGCAGGCATCGCTCGGTTAAGCTGAAGCCCCGCCGTCATTCCCGTCTGGACAGGCCCCGGCTTAACGGTTGTCACTCGAACTCCCTTCGTGGAAAGGCGATTGCGAAGGGACTCCAGATAGCTGGCAAGAAATGCCTTGGAGGCGTTGTAAACCGGCTGTCCTGCACGCCCCCGGTCGCCAGCTACGCTTCCAATTCCAACGATTACTCCATGTCCCACATTGCCGAAGCGAACGGCGGCCTCATTGAGCCAAGCAACCGCGCCCAGAACATTGACCTCGAGGATTTGTCGGTCGATGGAGAATTCGAACTCGTCAGGTCCGACCGTGGGCATGACTCCGCTCGAGTAGATAAACAGGTCTAGACCGCCCAAATCGTTCGTGATCGATTGGAAGAGCGCCGGGATCTCGTCGAACTGACGTACGTCGTGTTTATAGCAAAGAACCAAATCGGGCTGGAACTCCGATGCTAATTTCTGTAGGCGGTCCAGTCTGCGACCCAAGACAGCAACGCCGCAACCCGCCGTTGCGAGTTGGCGGGCGAGTTCTTCGCCAATCCCCGACGATGCTCCAACGATAATCGCGCGCTTGTAGTCCGTGGTCATTGAAGTGCAATCAAGGAAAGTTTGAAGCCGCTAATCACCAGCGCGGCGGTCGCGATGTACAGAATGACGCTGCCCAAAATGTGGGGATCCTTATAAAGAAGGGTTTCCGGTTCGCTTCCTTCGTCTTCGCTAAAGACGATTAGCAAGTATCGGGCGATGCCGTAGAACACAAAGATCGAGGTGAGAATGAGTCCGGGATACTTCTTTGCGGTTTCGCTCTCCAGACAATAGATTCCGTAGCACATCGCGGCTGCGCAAGCCGAGACGATTACCAAGGCGTCAAGTGCCGTGCGAGTGTAGTGGGCCAGCGCCTCCCGAGTTTCGCTGGGCTCGTGAAGGGTCAAGAATTCACTTCGACGCTTGGCGAATCCCAGCAGGAGCGCCAGCGCCCCGGTGCAAAATAGCAGCCATCCGGATATCGCAACGCTAATCGCCGCCGCGCCCAAAACTGCTCTGAGGACGAAGCCAATCGCGATACAGAACACATCCGCAATCGGCACTCGTTTTAACCCGAGGTTGTAGAGCACCTGCAAGATGATGTATGCGCCGATAATCGCCAGACTGGCCACGTTAACGGCGGCGCCAAGTGCAATCGCTCCAATCAGGGCGATCGCGGCAAGCACGATTGCGCCCGCTGGTTGGACGTCGCCGGCGGCAAGCGGACGCCATTTCTTCTTTGGGTGGAACCGATCGCGGTCGCGGTCCCGGAAGTCGTTGACGATATAAACCGCGGAACTTGCCAGGCACATCGCCGCAAAGGCCAGAAGCGCTTGCACGACTTTGTGCGTGTCGGAGAATCCGCCCACGAATAGCAGGGCGGCGAAGACCAAAAGGTTCTTCGTCCACTGCTTGGGTCTGAGTAAGCGGATGTAAGCGATCAACTGATTGTGTAACAAGGCAATGCGGTTAACCGTGCCCTTCTAGGTTAAGTCCGCGGAGTTCACTCGAATCATGCTTACGGTGGTCTTTTCGCTGTCTCCGTCGTCGTAGTCGATCGCAATCATCGCGCCTTGAATGCTTGCGATTCTTCCGGCATAGTAGTTTCCCCCTCCATTCCAGCGGCCAAAAACTCGCATGCCATTTGAGACTTGGATCTGCCGCACGCTTTCTGGACTCAACATCGCACGGTCGCCGTCGTCAAACTGGACTTCGAGACCCTGGTGGTTTTTATCCACGATGACGCCGGGATACCACCAATCCGTTTCCCAAAGGCCAAATATCCGATCCCCAATTTCCATTCTTTAGCCTAACCAAACGTACTTTTCCCAACTATAGCAAGCCTAGAGGAAAATCAGCGCCCATGCCAAAATAGCCGGGTGTGCGGAATTGCAGGATACGTGGGTCCCAGGCCGGCGGCAGACATCGTTTTTGATCAGCTAAAACGCCTCGAATACCGAGGTTACGATAGCGCGGGCATTGCGCTAATGGAAGCTGACCAAATCAAGGTGTTAAAGCGAGCGGGGAAGCTGACGAACTTGGGGACCCTGCTGGACGATAACCCAAGCGACGCGAGGCTAGCGATTGCTCATTCCCGTTGGGCGACTCATGGCGGGCCAACCGATGAAAACGCCCATCCTCACTACGACGCCTACGAAAAAGTCGCAATCATCCATAACGGCATTATTGAGAACTATCTCGACTTGCAGGAAGAGTTGGCTGCCAAGGGTCACACGTTCCGGAGCCAAACGGACACAGAGGTCGCCGCCCACGTCATCGGCGAGGAATACACACCGGGCACGAGCCTGGAAGATGCGGTCAAAAGGGCGGTCAAGCGATTGAGGGGCGCCTATGCGCTCGTTGTGGTCTCCAAACAAGAACCGCGCAAGATCGTCGCGGTGCGGAATGCGTCTCCCCTGGTGATCGGTTTGGGCAAAGGTGAGAATCTGCTCGCGAGCGACATCCCCGCGCTTCTTCCTTACACTAGGGAAATTGTGGTGCTGGAGGAGGATACGGTCGCGGTGCTCGAGGAAGGGAAAGTTCGGCTTATGGATAGCGACGGCCGTGAGTTGCCGCTGAAGGTCGAGCATATCGACTGGGATGTTTCGGCAGCGGAGCGGGGCGGTTACGAGCATTTCCTGCTTAAAGAAATCCACGAGCAGCCGGACGTGATTCGGCAGTGCCTCACCGGACGGATCGATGAAAAGGAAGGGATTCGGTTCGAAAGCATCTTCAGCGAACACGTTTGGAATGAAATCGACCGGGTGAACATCATTTCCTGCGGAACGGCTTATCACGCAGGGCTGATGGGGAAACACCTGTTTGAAAAGCTGCTTCGGTTGCCGACGGATGTTTACTACAGCAGCGAGTTTCGGTACGGAGATCCGGTGCTTTCACCCAAGTCGCTCGCAATTTTTGTGAGTCAATCCGGCGAAACCGCCGACACTCTCGCGGCACTTAGACTCTGCAAGTCGCGACGGATTCGAACCCTGGGAATTGTCAACGTCATTGGGTCGAGCATTGCCCGCGAATGCGATCGTACGATCTTCACGCAGGCCGGACCCGAGATTAGCGTCGCGAGTACCAAGGCGTATACCGCCCAAGTGTTGGCCTTGACTCTTCTTGCCCTCTATATCGCGCAGGTCCAAGAAACGCCGGGAATCCGGGTTCACGAGTGGCTGGATGAACTCCAGCGGCTCCCGGAAAAGGCGAAGATCGCGTTGGAGACCGACGCTCAAGTTGAAGCGATTGCGGAGCGGCATAAAGCTATGCCACTGTGCTTCTTCCTGGGTCGTGGCGCCGATGCCGCAGTTGCCTTGGAAGCCGCATTGAAATTGAAGGAAGTCGCCTACGTCCCCACCCAAGAATCGCCCGCCGGAGAAATGAAGCACGGACCTTTGGCCCTGGTTCAACCCGGGGTGGTTGCGGTCTTTGGCGCAACCGATCCGTCCACATTGGACAAAGTAGTCAGCAACATGAAAGAGGTTCAAGCACGCGGGGGGACGGTGATTGGAGTGACCACAAACGAGGACACCACGGTCGAAAAGGCCGCAGACGAGACGATCAAAGTGCCGGCAACTCCCTTTGAATTCTTGAATGCCGTCCTCTCGATTATTCCGTTACAACTCTTCGCTTACCACGTGGCGCGAAAAAATGGCTGCGAGATCGACCAACCAAGAAACCTCGCAAAGTCTGTAACAGTCGAATAGAAAGACCTGGATGGCATGTGATTTGCTTTCTTGCTTAGGTGTTAAGAAAGCATAAAGATTTGACAGCATGGTACTTTTACCAGGTTGTTTTGCAAGAGCGTTGTGTTATTCTGGATAGGTAACTTTTCAGGGTAGACGAGATTGCTCGTCGAATTTTATTTGGAGAGAGAAAGTGCAGACGCAGTCCGCATTCGATACAGTTGGTAGAGGAATCACGGAGGTAATCCCAAGGCGACCGGTCCCATATCGGGTCTGGAAGCGTGGATTTGACCTGGCAGTAGCTTCTATTCTTCTGGTTCTCTTGCTTCCGGTTTTCGTTTTAATTGCGATCGTTGTCAAGGCCACCAGCCGAGGGTCAGTTTTTTACGCCTCTAAACGGGTTGGACGCTGCGGCAAGCAATTTCGATTTCTGAAGTTCAGAACTATGTATCAGGATGCGGACCAGCATCTGGCCGAGCTGAAGGACGCCAACGAGAAGGATGGGCCGATCTTCAAAATGAAGAACGATCCTCGAACGACTCCGGTGGGCAAGTTTCTCCGGAAATACAGCTTGGATGAACTACCCCAGCTGATCCATGTGGTGCGCGGGGACATGAGCATGGTCGGTCCGAGACCCCCGGTTCCGCATGAAGTCGAGCAATATGATGAATTCGCTCGGCAGCGATTGACGATCAAGCCTGGTATGACCTGTTATTGGCAGATTCAGGGGCGAAGCAACCTGACGTTCGATGAGTGGATGCAGCTGGACAATAAGTACATCCACGAAATGAGCTTCTGGACCGACGTGAAGATCCTTGCTCAGACTCCTTTGGTCGTGTTTAGGGGCGACGGAGCTTACTAGCCGATTGCACCAGGGTAAGCAGACTTCCGCCTTCGTATAGTAGTCCACTTATTCCCGCGGCTCGTGCCGCTTCCATGTCCGATTGTTTGTCGCCAATAAAAAAGCTGGAGTCGGTATCGCCGCTGTACTCACGCAGTCCCCTGAGCAACATTCCTGGCTTCGGTTTCCGGCACTCGCAATCCAATCGATAGGCGCCCTGAGCTTCAGTTGGATGGTGGGGGCAAAAGTAAACGTCGTCGATCTTGGCTCCGGACTTTGCCAACTCGGTCTGCATGAACTCAGCCAGGGATTGAAAGTCCCGTTCGGAAAACAGGCCGCGGCCAATGCCGGATTGGTTGGTAACGGCGATCACTACAAATCCATTGTCGTTTAGCCAACGAACGGCCTCGATTGCGTCTGGCATCCACTCCCATTGATCCGGCCGGTATACATATCCGCGATCGACGTTAATAACTCCGTCCCGGTCGAGAAATGCAATTCGATTCGCCATCATTATGCCGACTTCGGAATGGAAGACTCCACCATTTCACAAAGGATATGTCCAACAAGAGCGTGCATTTCTTGGATTCTTGGAGTGGTTTTGCTGGGGATTTTTATGCACACATCGCAAAGCTCTGAAAGCTTTCCACCCGTCTCCCCAGTCATGCCAATAACTGGAATCTGGAGCTGACGAGCAGTTTGGGCGGCACGTAGGATATTTGGGCTATTTCCACTTGTGCTGTAGAGAACAACTGCTCCGGCTTGGAGCCGGAATGCTTCAACTTGTCGACTAAAAACTTGCTCAAAACCGTAGTCGTTGCCGATGGAAGTCAATGCCGCATCGGAGGCCCCGAGAGCGATTGCCGCGGCTCCGGCTCGTTCCAAAAGATAGCGGCCGACGAATTCGCCGGCGATGTGTTGAGCATCGGATGCGGAGCCGCCATTTCCCGCCAAGAGGATCGCTTTGCCATTTTGGATGGCGTGGATAAGAATTTCCGCCGCGCGCTGTACCTCAGACTCAAATGCCACTAGCGCTTCCAGCACTTGGCGATGTTCGGAAACGTTCCATTTGAAAACTTCACTCCGATCCATCGCCATAGCTTAGGCTATTTGGATCCGATTGTGTGGTACTCGAATCCTGCTCGCTCGGCCTTTTGCCGGTCATAAACTCGGCGCCCGTCGAACAACAGCCGCCGCTTCATACTTTGGCCCAGTCTTTCCAGATCGAGTTGGCGAAACTCGTTCCACTCCGTAACGAGGATGATGGCGTCGGCTTCATTGCCCAATTGGTACACGCTGTCGGCAAAGTCTATATTGGGATAAATCTCCCGGACGTTGGCTTCGGCAACGGGATCGTAAGCGATAACCGAGCCGCCTCCCGATAGAATCCGGTCGATCATGACCAGGGACTTCGCATCGCGAATATCGTCGGTATTGGGTTTAAATGCAAGGCCCATAAGGGCAATTCGCTTGCCTCCAAACCCTCCAACCGCCTTCTCTACTCGACCTAAAAAGTGAATGGTTTGATCGTCGTTGATTTGGATGACCTGCTTCAACAGATCGAAGTCGTAGCCCAAATTGGCGGAAACCGTGACCATGCCCTGGACATCTTTGGGGAAGCAGCTTCCTCCCCAACCCAGGCCGGCGTTTAGGAATTGATTCCCAATTCGCTTGTCGCTACCAATGCCGGAAGCGACGTCCGCCACATTTGCGCCACACATTTCGCAGATTCGACTCAGGGCGTTAATGAAGCTGATCTTCATGGCCAGGAAGGAGTTGGCGCCATATTTAATTAGCTCAGCTGAATTCAAGTCGGTCACGATCATGGGAGCTTGCAGGGTGGCGTAAAGGTCGACCAACTTCACCGCTGCTTCACGCTTTTTGGCGCCGATGACGATGCGGTCAGGATGCAGCGTGTCATGGATCGCAGAGCCCTCGCGAAGGAATTCAGGATTGCTCACGACGTCGAACATCGCGGCATCCACGCCATGGGAGCGGATGATCTCCTCGACCATGTCGCCCGAGCCAACCGGAACCGTGGACTTGTTGACGATCACCGTGTACTTGTCGATGTTCTTAGCGATCTCATTGGCTACGGCTCGGACGGCGGTCAGATCCGGCGTTCCATCTTCTGCGGGAGGCGTACCCACCGCGATGAAAACCACCTCGCTGGCTTTGGTTGCTTCGCGGATCGAGTCGGAAATCTTTAGGAATCCGTCCTTCAAGCCCTGCTTCAGCATCTCCTCGACGCCGGGCTCGTAAATCGGAGGAATTCCCTCCCTTAACTTGGCGACCTTTTCCGCATCCTTGTCGACACAAATCACGTCGTTGCCGAGTTGGGCAAGGACCACGCCCGTTACCAATCCAACGTATCCAGTTCCGATAACCGCTACTTTCATAAGTTCTTTGGAAGCTCTCCCAAGCAAATGGATTCCAAGCAGAGATTGTGCCACACACGCACGGGTCCCAATTGGCGTCCAATTAGGGAATGGATGCCCTATTGGTATCCTTTTTGCAAGGCTGCAAGTAATTCGGAGGAAAATGGGAGCAATGGGAGAAGCAGAAGCAGTTGCCTCGGCAAACATGGAAGCCGTTGAACCCGTTGCGGGCAGTTCAAACATCGACTGGCGCGAGCTTGTGCGCAAATGCGTTCTATCGCCGTACTTTCTGCCGACCCTCTTAATTTCTGGCGCTCTAACGGTGATCTTTTGGAATCTGCTTTCCTCGCTTTACACGCTTTGGACAAGCGATGACGGCTACTACACTCATGGATTCCTGGTGCCGTTGATCTCTGGATACGTAATTTACAAATCCTATCCCAGGCTCAAGGCGACTCCGATCCGCCCGGCCATGTGGGCAGCAATTCTCCTGATACCTGTGCTGTGGTTGGCCTACGTCGCCCGGATGGCGCAAATGATGTCCATCTTCAGCGTTTCGTTTGTGTTGACCCTGTTAGTCGCGGCTCTGTTTTTGTTTGGGAGCAAGTGGGCAAAGATTCTGGCAGCTCCCATCCTTTATTTGCTGTTCGCACTGCCGGTGTGGAGTGGATTCGTCAACAACTACACCAATCCGCTGCAAGCGATCAGCACCAAGGTCGCCTACAAAATTCTCGATCTCTTCGGCACGCCGTACATGTCGGATTACAACAAGACCGATATCCTCTTCGGGAGCTACTGGCTCAATGTTGGAGTTCCGTGCAGTGGATTGAAATTGGTGCTTGCGATAACCGCGTTTACCTGTTTCTTTGTACTTGTCGGTGGATTAAAGTGGTGGGGCAATTTGGCGATGTTCGCCCTAATCATCCCCCTATGCCTCTTCATCAACGGATTACGCATTGCGTTGATTGGGATGGTTGGGAATGCGTACGGAACGCAGGCCGGCGCCCAATTCCACGACTACAGCGGATACATCACCTTAATCGTCTGCTTCTTCATTTTGTTTAAGATTGCGAGGTTGCTTGGATGGAAGGACTGAAAACCCGATTCTTTGTCTTGGCCGGGATCTTGTGCGTTGTGGGCGGACTATTTTGGGCATTCCGAGATAAACCGGAGAGCCATGTCACCGAAGAATGGATGAAGGATCACACCCCTACGCAGATTGGAAATTTCAGGTTCCAACAGGGGACTGAGGATCCCAAAGTCACCTACCGCGCGGATCAGTCGGTTTACGATACGCTGATGCCGTTTGGCATCGTCTGCCGCAAGTTCAACGACATTGCCCAGCAATTCGACGTCACGATTATTTCAGGCGATAACCGAGGAAGTTTCCACGATCCCCATGTGTGCTTCCAAGCCCAGGGTTGGACCTTCCTGAATGAAGCGACGATCGAATTCGACACCAAAACCCGCGGCAAGATCCCGGCGACTTTGGCCACGATCGAAAACAAGGGCAATCGGACCATCGCTTTGTACTTCTACCGCGGTCCCAAAGGCTTTTATCCCTCGACACCGAACTTGTCTCGCGCGATGGTGATTGGGCCGCTATTAGGGGATTTTCGGAGCGAAGCCGTCTTCTACCGTTTCATGCCTGAATACGAGGGAGCTACGCCCGAAGAGGTTATTAGCTTCACCGGCAAGTATATGGATGAGGCCGGCGCGATGAGCAACGGATTCTTTTAGGGAAGGACCACCGTGCTGGAGTCGCCCAGGACGAGCTGGGTTGTTCTCGGAGTTCCGGAGCCTCTCCGAATCGTTGCGCCCCGTCCGATAAGGCAACTTGCCAAGCGCGAGGGCGCGTCCACGATTTCACATTCACCCATGACGATCGAGTTTTCGATTTCGGTGGACTTGAGTTTTGTTTGATCGGCAAGGGCGGTGAAAGGGCCGACAAAGCTGTCCACGATTTCGCAATTCTCGCCAATGATCGCCGGACCGCGGACGATGCTGTTCCGAATGACCGTTCCCGCTCCCACTTTCACTCGCCCCTCGATCCGGCTGAGCTCGTCAGAATCGCCCCTATTCTCTGGCTCTAAGTCTTCTAAAATTAGGCGGTTAGCTTCCAGCATCGCTTCGACCGTTCCCGTATCCTTCCACCACCCCTCTACAATGTGCGAGCGAACCTGCAGGTGTCCATCGATAAGACCTTGAATGGCGTCGGTGATCTCGTATTCGCCGCGAGCGCTGGGTTTTAGTACCGCAATGGCGTCGTGAATTCGCTTGTCGAACAGGTAAACGCCAACCAGCGCCAAGTTCGATTTAGGATCCTTGGGCTTTTCCTGCAGACGGTAGACGCGGTTATTTTCCAACTCCGCGACGCCGAAATCTGAAGGGTTCGGTACCGGCGTGAGAAGGATCGTTGCCGCCGGCCGGTGTTGCTCAAACTCCTTAACGAGGGTCGCCACGCTGGACTTGATGAGATTGTCGCCCAAGTACATGATAAAGTCGTCGTCCTTCAAGAAGTCGTGGGCGGTGCTGACGGCGTGCGCCAATCCCAGCGGGGCAGACTGCGGAATGTAGGTTATCGAGATGCCCCAGCGGGCACCATCTCCGACGGCTTTCTCAACCGCGGCGCCGGTATCACCCACTATTATTCCGAAATCGCGCACTCCGGCCTGGACGATGGCTTCAATTCCATATTCGATTACAGGCTTGTTTGCGACGGGAACGAGCTGCTTGGCCATCGAGTAGGTGATCGGCCGTAGTCGTGATCCGGTGCCGCCGGCAAGGATCAAAGCCTTCACAAATCTTCTCCCAGCGTTGGGCCGTAGAACGCTTTAATGAACCTTTGGTAATCGTCGGTCTGCACTAGCGGCCGCCACCAGTCCTGATTCTCTTTGTACCAACGCACCGTCTCTTTCAGGCTGGCTTCAAAAGGCTTTTCAGGGATCCATCCGAGTTGCCGCAATTTGGATGCGGACATGGAGTAGCGCTGGTCATGTGCACCACGTCGAGGGTCGGGAATCGTTTTCACATTCGAGTGATCCCGATCCGTTTCCGCCAAGAGGATGTCGACGACTTCCATGTTCCGGCGCTCGTTTTGATCCCCCACGTTGTATGCCTCGCCGACTTTTCCGTGTTGGAGAACGTGCAGTATGCCTCGCGCGTGGTCTTCGCAGTGGATCCATTCGCGGACTTGAGAGCCATCGCCATAGACGGGCACCTTCTTTCCATCGATCAGCCGGGTGATGAAGAAGGGAATGAGCTTTTCCGGAAAGTGGTAGGGCCCATAGGTGTTGCCGCCCCGGGTGATCACGGCCGGCACGCCATGAGCTTTTACTGCCGCTCGGATCTGCAATTCGCCGCCGGCTTTACTTGCCGAATATGGAGTGTTGGGTTCGATGGGACTTTGCTCAGTGAACTCGCCTTGCGCGATCGAGCCGTAGACCTCATCGGTGCTCACGTGAACAAACCGCTCCGCGCCGAATTTCCTAATTGCTTCGAGCAGAACGTAGACGCCATAGACATCCGTTTGAATAAAGCTTCCCGCCTCGAGCATCGCCCGGTCATTGTGGCTTTCGGCAGCAAAATTCACGACATGGGTGATTCCATCCGACTTGAATATGCCCTCGACCACGGTCGGGTCTTGAATCTTTCCTGGATAGAAACGGACGCGCGAATCGGCTAAATCGTCCTTAAGCGTTGACAAGTTTCCGGCATAAGTAAGCGCGTCCAAGATGCTGATTTGCGCATCTGGAAGCTCTTTTCTCACCAGCCTGACGAATGCGGAGCCGATGAAGCCGGCACCCCCAGTTACCAGCAGATTCAAAGTTTGAACCTCGAATCGCCTACATCCTCGTGACGGATTTCGTCCACGGGCTCACTGCGGCCCCAACCTGCATACAGGCGGTCGGGAATGTTGATCACGAATGCGTCGGTATCTCCGACGTTGCGATAAGCGTGGACAACCCCGGGCGGAACCGTGATGAAAATCGGATTTTCCGCGCCAACTTTCAAGACTTCATAATTTTCGGGTTCTCCGGCTCGGTTCTCCCACAAGTGCAATTCGTAGGCGCCGTCGAAGAAGATGAATCCGTCAGTTTGGTCTCGATGCTCGTGGGGACCCCGGGCAACTCCGGGCTTCGTACAACTGAAATAGCCCATCGTGGGTTTGAATCCATCGGGCAGCGTGTCGTCACGGTAGAGTTCGACGAGCCATCCGCGCGCGTCTTCGTGTCGGGATAGCGATTTGATCTCAACTCCACGAAAGCCCATATGTTCCCCAGAAGCCGCAAAAGTATACTTGCCGCACTCCGAAATCATGCGAATCCAACCCCCGGCAAAAATCCTGGTTACTGGCGCGGCCGGATTCATTGGGTTCCATGTAAGTCGGAAGCTGGCTGAGTTGGGTTACGAGGTCGTCGGTCTCGATAACCTGAACGACTACTACGATCCAAGCCTGAAAAAGGACCGTTTAAATCTCTTAACAGAGTTCGCGAACTTTCAATTCCAGAGAGGGGATGTTGCCGATGTTTCAGATTACGGCTCGGGTTTCGATGCGGCGATCCATTTGGCGGCGCAGGCGGGGGTGCGCTACTCCATTGAGAATCCGGGAATCTACATTCAGTCCAACATTGTCGGAACCGCAAACCTGTTGGAGTGGGCGCGACACGCTGAGCTGAAACACTTTGTTTATGCTTCCTCCAGCTCGGTGTACGGGATGAATCGCAAGCTCCCGTTCTCTGAAGTGGACTCCGTAGACCATCCGATCAGCCTATACGCCGCAACGAAAAAGTCCACGGAACTGCTTGCCCACACGTATAGCCACCTGTTCCATCTGCCCACGACGGGGCTTCGATTTTTTACGGTCTACGGTCCATGGGGCCGGCCGGATATGGCGGCATTCAAGTTCACGAAGGCGATCCTTGGCGGTGAATCGATCGACGTTTACAACGAAGGCAAGATGAAACGCGATTTTACGTATATCGACGACATCGTGCAAGGGACGATCAACGCGATGCAGAGGCCGGCTGAACCAGACGCGAAGTGGAATCCTGAGCAACCCACTGCGCAATCCAGTTCTGCGCCCTATCGCATCTTCAACATTGGCAACCACCAATCCGTCGAACTCATGGAATTCATCCGAACGCTCGAAGGGGCGATTGGAAAATCGGCCCAGCTCAACTTATTGCCAATGCAGCCGGGAGACGTTCCAGAGACGTACGCAGATATTTCTGCTCTGAGTGACGCCGTCGATTATGCTCCGACAACTCCAATCAGCGTCGGGTTGCCGCGGTTTGTGGATTGGTATCGTTCCTATTACCGGGTCTAACGCAGGGGCGACTCTTGGGGAAGTTCTTTTAGCAATTCCTTGACTCTCTGCGCTTTAGACTTGGGGCACACCATTACTGCTCCTTTGGAGACGACCACGATAAGGTCTTCAATCCCAACCGCAGTGACGAGCATGTCCGGCTCGTCGTTGTAGACAATCGTTCCGGAACTATCGAGCACCAAAGCGGCACCATGAATCACGTTCGCATCGTCATTTAGGGGCATCGACCGTTCGAGTGCATCCCACGAACCAAC
>DATFHI010000180.1:0-5357 GCA_035248525.1 Fimbriimonadaceae bacterium
TCAAGGGAATCGACGACACCCAATGCGGGTTCAAAATGTTCACCCGAACTGCCGCCCAAGACATCTTTACCCGTTGCAAGTTGGATGGATTCTCCTTTGATTTCGAGGCGTTGATGATCGCCCGGGATTTGGGCTACCGCATCGATGAGGTGCCGATCAGGTGGTCGCACCAAGAAGGCTCGAAGGTTGTTTTGTTGCGGGACGGGCCAAGAATGCTTCGAGACTTGGTCAAGCTACGTCTCAAAGGCAAGAAGTCTCGGCTTAAGAAAAATTGAACCCCGCCGAATACATCAAGATGCACGACCTGGAGGACCGCTACTGGTGGTTCGTGGGAAGGCGTGCGCTTGCCCTTGATTTGCTGAAAAGGTACGGCAAACAGCAGGGGAAAATCCTCGACCTTGGGTGCGGAACCGGGGTGGTCTCGAAGGAGATGCAACCGATTGGGACGACATTCGGGCTCGACTTTAGCGTGCAAGCGTTGGATTTCTGCCTGGAGAGAGGATTGCCCAGACTTGTGCAAGGTGATGCCGAACGTCTACCGTTCGCGGATTTCTCATTTGATGCAGTTACTTCCCTGGACGTCTTTGAACACTTGGAGCATGACGAACAAGCTTTAAGAGAATCATTTCGCGTGCTCAGACCGGATGGTGTACTTGTTCTGAGCGTTCCTGCATTTCGCAGCCTCTGGGGTCCGCACGACGTTGCCCTCCATCATTTTCGCCGCTATCGAAAGGCGGAAATGGAGCGCAAGTTACGCGCGGCGGGATTCGAAATTTCAAGAAACTCCTACTCGGTGTTCATGCTCTTTCCAATCGTCGTTTTGACTCGATTGGCGGAAAAACTGAAGCGAGGACCGGCACGTGCTTCCCTGCCCAACGTTCCTGGCTGGATGAATTCCTTCCTCATCTGGATTCAAAAACTTGAAGCGGGAATGATTGTGAGGTGGGGAAACCTGCCGTGGGGCAGCAGCGTAGTTGCGGTGGCCCGCAAGCCCTCCGCTTAACTGATCCAACGTGCCATCATGAATTGATGGCTCAGTTTACGGTTGGCTGCGTCCCCTACGTGAATGCGATCCCCTTGGTGGAGATGTTTGAGGAGATGGGTCCAGCCAGTCCGGTTCGCGTGATCTACCGAGTGCCATCAGAGCTCCCGTCCCTTCTCACGTCCGGCGAAGCGCAAGCGATTTTAGTTTCGTCGGTAGATGCTTTGCGGGTTTGGGATAGACGAATGGCGGAGGGAGTTTGCATCGGTTCCAAGGGGCCGGTGAAGAGTGTGCGACTGTTCTCCAAAAAACCATTCGAGCAGATTCAAACGCTTGCACTGGACGCAAGCTCCATGACGAGTAACCGATTAGTCATGATTTTGCTGGCGGAGCAATTCGGCATACATCCACAAACAACTCCGATGGCTCCAAACCTGGAGACGATGATGGAGAGCGCGGACGCGTGCGTCCTCATCGGCGACATCGGAATGATGTCCGACGGTTCCAACCTGCACGTGCTCGATCTCGGCGAATCCTGGCTGAAATTAACCGGCAAGCCGTTTGTGTGGGCGGCTTGGATCGGAGATGACAAGCTGACGCCGGACCTTGTTTGGTGGTTGCAACGAGCCGCCGCATGTGCCGGAAATCAGCAAGACGGCGAGCCGTATTACATCTGGAAGAACCGGGAATCGATGGTCGCTCGAGCCATGCAGCAGGCCAATTGGCCGAAGGAAGTCGCCAAGGATTATTTTGAGAATGTGATGGCGTACCGCATGGACGCTTCCATGCTTGCCGGCTTGCAAGAGTTCCGAAATCGGCTTCTGGAAAACGGATTTTCGGATGCCAAGTGGTTCCCGGAGTTGGTGGCTGCGGGCGAACCGGTTACAAACTAAACGTCCAATTTTGATCCTACTTGCACTCTAACCTGCTTCGAGTGAACATAATTACTTGACGCACGTAAAGTATTTTGGAGAAGCATGAAGCGAGTTTTATTCTGGGTTATCCCATTGGTTGCCGTGGTAGGACTCGTTGGATGGCGATACTCCACCAAAAAGGCCGCTGCCGCCGAAGCCGAGAGCCAATCGGGTAGTCGGCGAAATGCGGCCGCAAGCGTAGATTTGGCGGTGGCGGGGCCAGCCGATATTGCCAAGGTCGAGAACGCCGTCGGTACGATCGAATCCCCGTTCAAAGTCGACCTGTCGCCGAAGTCGAGTGGACGTATCGACTTCCTCCAAGTGCGTGAAGGCGACTCGGTCCAAGCTGGCCAAATCCTTGTTCGCCTAAATCCAAGCGACCTTGAAGGGCAATTACTCCAACAGCAGGCGGCAGTGGCGGAGGCCAGAGCGAAATACGCCGAGGCGCAAATTTCCAAATCATCGAACGATGTGTCCATTCAGGGCAGCATCGAACAGCAAAGGGCCAACGTACAAACTGCGCAAGCGGAATATGAACAAGCCCAGCAAACTTACGCCGCCCAGATTGCTTCCGCCCAAGGCGAGGTGACCGATGTGCAGGCAAGGGTGGGTTCCGCTGAGAGCGGGGTGAAAACGGCAAGGGCCAGATTGGGATCCGCGCAAGCGGACGCGGCAATCGCCAAGCTTCGAGCTGAGCGCGCTGAAAAGCTGTTGGCCGAAGGGTTCGTGGCCGGTCAGATCGTAGACGATGCGCGCGCGGCGCGGGAAGTCGCGCTCAAGCAGGTCGACGTCGCCCAGGCGGGCGTTTCAGCGGCGGAATCTGATCTTGCCTCCGCCAAGGCTCAGCTTGGCTCTGCCAAACAGCAATTTGAAATCGCCAAAAAACGAGCAAGCGTCGACGTAAAAACGGCGCAGGCCAGGCTGTCGCAAGCCAAATCCGCGCTCAATATCGCGCGGGCAAACCAATCCGGAACCCGGGCTTACAGCGAGAACCTTGCCGCTTTGGCAGCCGCGGTCCAATCCGCTGAAGCCCAGCTCTCTCAAGCTAAGGCCAAGAAACAAGAAACGCAGATTGCAAGCAGCATCGACGGAGTTGTCACTGCACGGAACGCTGATCCCGGAAGCATCGCCAGTCCTGGACAACCAATTCTCACGGTCCAATTCCTGAAGTGGCTTTACGTCAAGGCTTCCCTCCCCATCGAGGCGGCGGGGAGCGTTCGGGTGGGGCAGTCGGTCAAAGTCACCATCGATTCTTTTCCCGGGAGAACCTGGACCGGCCGGATCGCGCTGGTGAATCCCTCGGCTGATCCCCAGACCCGCCAATTTAATTTCCAGGTGCGCCTGGAAAACCCGTCGGGCGAGCTTAAACCGGGAATGTACACCACCGTCTCTGTGCCGACTACTTCCGCCTCCGTCGCCATCGCCATCCCCAAGGATGCAGTGCAGGACCGAGTCGGGAAAACGGTTGTGGGCGTTCCCGACAGCAAGGGCGAAGTCCAGTACAAAGAAGTACGTACCGGCCGTTCAAACGAAGATTTGATTGAAATTCTCTCTGGGTTGAAAGCTGGGGAAAAAGTTGTGGCGCTGAGTTACTCCCCGATCAAAGAAGGCGGCAAAATCAGGATGCCCGGTATCTCCTCGGGCTCCGACAAAGGATCGCGGCCATGAGCATCGCCAGGTTTTCCGTTTCGCGCCCGGTCGCGGTCACCATGCGCATTGCCGCGCTGACTTTGCTTGGCCTCGTTTGCCTCTACCGACTCCCCATCGACCTCCTTCCCAAAGTCGACATTCCGACCGTTGTGGTGGTCACCTCCTGGCCGAACACTGCGCCTCAGGAAATTGAAACTCAGATTACGCGGCCAATCGAGCAAGCCGTATCATCCGTTCCCGGTCTGTACAACGTCAGTTCGAATTCCCAGCTCGGCCAGTCATCGGTTCGGGTGCAGTTGGACTACGGTGTCGATGTGAACCAGGCTGCCAATGACGTCCTGCAGTTTGTCCAGCGGGCGGCACGAAGCTTTCCGAACGATCCGAATATTCAGAATCCGGCGGTATTCAAATTCGATCCATCCTCCTTGCCAATCCTGATTTATGGCGTCTCGGGAATAGACGATCCTATCCGCCTCCGAACCCTGCTTGACAACGAAATTTCACCGCTATTGGAATCATCCGGAGGAATTGCCCAGGTCAATGTAACCGGCGGTCAACAACGGGCGATTATTGTGGATGTCGACCCCGAGCAACTTGCCGCCTACGGGGTGAGCTTATCCACCATCATTCAGCGTCTTCGATCCGAGAACATCAGCATTCCGGCCGGAATCGCGGCGGATGGTCAGAAAGAGTTCACGATCCGCTCGATCGGCTATTTTCAGAACCTGGACGACGCTCGAGCAATGCCAATCGGCTCATTCCAGGGCAAGAACCTCACGCTAGGACAGGTTGCAAACATCCGCGACGCCAGCCAAGAGCAACGCATCTTCACCCGATTGGATGGTGAACCCGCGGTGGCCGTTTCGATTACTAAGCAACGCGAGGCGAATACAACTGAGGCGGTAAAGAACGTCGAAGCCAAGGTCAAGGAAATCGAGGCTCGCTATCCGGGAATTCGATTCGGAAAGTCTTACGACCAGTCCGGATTCATTGAAAAGTCGATTGGCGAACTACAAGAAACCGCGATGATCGGCGGCATTTTGGCGGTGCTGGTCATCATGTTCTTCCTCCGCAGTCTGCGGAGCACCATGGTGGTGGCGCTTTCGATTCCCATTTCGGTGATTAGCACGTTCGCGCTCATTTACTTCATGGGATTCACCCTTAACACAATTTCGCTGAGCGGTCTGGCGCTGGCCACGGGGCTAATCGTCGACGATGCGATCGTGGTTTTGGAAAACATTTATCGGCACATCGAACGCGATAAACGTCGGGTGGCGGATGCCGCCGTCTCCGGGACCCAAGAAATCCTTTCGGCGGTGATTGCCTCGACGTTCACCGTCATGATCGTTTTCCTTCCATTGTTCTTGATCAAGGGGCAATCTGGGCAGACCTTCACCCAATTCGCCTTTGTCGTTATCTTCTCCCTTGGGGTCTCGTTGCTGGATGCGATGACCGTCGTTCCCATGCTTGCATCGCGGGTGGTGAAGGAGGAGGAGGTCGAAGAAGAGGCGCATCCTGAACTCCGCGTTATTCGAGGGAAGAAGATTGGCCCGCTGACCCGGATGTTCGACGCGTTTGGCCGATTCTTCAACCGGTTGGATGCCAGCTACCACCGCAACTTGCTGTGGGCGATTCGACACCGGATGTGGGTCATCGGAGGTGCAATTGCGGCAACACTGATCGTACTACCGCTCGTGCCGATGATCGGCTCCGAAACCCTGCCGAAATCGGACACCGGCGACTTCACCGTTCGAGTTCGTCTGCCAATCGGAACCGGGTTGGAGACGACCTACGACAAGATGATGCAGATC
>DATFHI010000181.1:0-5878 GCA_035248525.1 Fimbriimonadaceae bacterium
TTAGCGAAGCCGCTCCATTTGCAATCGGTTCTCGGATGGAGGGCGCTCCCGACGTAATGCCTAGCAGGCCCACGATGGAATCCCCACCGAAATCAGTTACTTGGATTTTTCCTTTGATGCCGGTAGCGTTGGAAGCCAGAGTCAGATAAGTTGAACCAGACCCCCCATCGATAATGCTCGCCGTAACCCCGGTATTGGCGTCGTTGATTTTTTGAGCAATGCTGCGAAGAGTGTCCGTAGTTTGGACCTGAATCGCCTTCCCATTCACCACGAATTGACCCTCTTTGCCAAGAGCGGTCGTTGAGTCGGTCTGGGCTAGCGAAGCAACTTTTTGAGCCTGGGCAAGTTTACTGACCGCCAAGTTGTAGGTTCCAACGAGTGCATCCGAAGTCGCGGATACCGTTGCAACTTCGGGTTTTGACGAAGTGGTCGTGAGCGGATTGAAAACTGCGCTGGAATTTAACGCGCCCGCCGCCGCGGAAAACGCTTGAAGGTTGCTTCTGAACTGCGCGTAGACCTGCTGTTGCTGCTGGATCTGCTGCTGTCTTTGCTGCAGACGGCTGATTGGTATTTGCTCAAGTTGGATGAGGCGCGAAATGATACTGTCGGTATCGATTCCACTGCTTAGCCCGCTAAAGCTAATGCCCGATAAATTTCCATTGAGAGACATGGCGCCATTAATGGATTATTGGCATTCGGGCAGGCATCTTCAGGATGCCAAGCCAAGACAATCCTGGGCATCCGCCAGGTATTTGTCGGTTTCTTCTCGCAACCAGGCAAAGTCGTCCTCAGTGAAGTTCAGCCATTGGGCCACATGTTCGGTTAGTGGCGACAGTTCCGCCGGGGACTCTTCGTACTGGTGCTTGGTGGACCAATCCGCGACATGAATGATGTACAACAACGGGTCGATCGGTTCTGCGGGAGGCGATTCATGCATTGCAATCAAGCTCACAAGAACCTTTGGCAGATTCCACAGCTCAGTCATGGCCGATCCCACCGCCCCGTGATCCAGTCCAAGCAGCTTTCTTTCAGCTTCCTCAATCGAAATCGACCTTGTTTCCGCAAATTGCAGGACTCGATCGTAAGTCTGGGTGAAATTGCTGAATAGGAACAGTCGGCCGATGTCGTGTAGCAGTCCAGCGAGAAATAGCAAGTCGATATCCGCCGCTGAAATCGACTTTCGCTCCGCAATCAGCCGGCTTGCCGCGGCAGTTCCGAACGAATGTTGCCAAAACTGCCTCATCGTGAGCTGCTGGCGCGGGCTCTTCGGCTTCATCATGCTGAATGCGCAAACGCTTAACACCAAATTTCGGATTTGCTGGTAGCCAAGCACGACGATCGCCTGGCCTACGTTGCTCACCCGCCCGCTCAGCCCGTAATACGGAGAATTGACAACTCGCAGAACTTTGGAGGCGAGCGCTTGCTCGGAAAGGAGCATCTGTTCGATCTTGCGGGTGCAAGACTCGACACTCTCTGTCTCCTTCAGAATTCGCGTTACTACCGGAGGTAGCGCCGGAAGCTCTTGTATCGATTTCTCGATACTGGCGCGCAGAAATGCGTTCGCTTCCGACATCAGTTGCCTCCAAGGTCGGCAAGTCCGGCAACGTCGGCAATCAAGGCCACCGTACCGTCGCCCAAGATGGTGGCTCCACTGAAACCTTTCGGCTTTCCGCAATAGGGGCTTAACGGCTTAACTACGATTTCTCGCTCTCCAAATAACTTGTCGACGACTAGGCCGACTTTTCCATTTTGCCCCTGCACAATAACAACATATTGGCTCTGGCTGAGCATTTCATTATGCTGTTCTGCTATTTCTAGAGGACTACTTAGGAATTGGAGTGGAAGCGGCGTATCCCTAAGCAATATTGCGGGAGCCCCAAATACCGTTTGCGCATCTGGTTGGGTTATGCGCACCGTCTCTTGAATCGATCCAATTGGGATTGCAACCGTCCGATCGCTGACCCCAACAATGAGGCCGCGAATGATCGCCAAGGTTAAGGGCAGTCTTAAAGTGAAGCGCGTACCTTTTCCTGCAAATGACTCGACATCGACCGAACCGCCAATTTTGGTGAGGTTCGATCGAACTACATCCATTCCAACCCCTCTGCCGCTAACCTGGCTAACTTCCGAGGCAGTGCTAAAGCCTGGTTCAAAGATCCAAGTCAAACACTCTTTCTCGGGTGCGCTTTGCGCCACGGCGGGAGTAACCAACTTTAATTCGAGCGCTTTGGTTCGGACGCGGTCCACGTCTATTCCCCGCCCGTCATCTTGAATAGCGATAAGGATCTGTTCGCCCTGGTGCTTTGCACTTAAGGTCACCTTTCCTTTTACGCTCTTCCCCAACCTAATCCTTTCTGCTGGGTCCTCGATACCATGGTCGATGGAGTTCCTAAGCAGGTGCAAGATCGGATCAGGCAGTACCTCCAAGACGCTTCGGTCGACTTCGGTTTCTCCGCCCATGATTTGGAGATCGATCTCCTTGCCTAACGACTGAGCAATGTCTCGAACCGCTCGAGGGACACGGCTAAACACAGTTTGCAGGGGCTGAAGGCGTGCCTTCATAATTTCGTCCTGCAAATCCGACGTAATCCGTTCCAAGTGATCGACGGTTTCGTGAATTCCGGCGTGGACCTGGCCCTTGGACTGTTGAAGCCGAGTTCGATCTGTGACCAGTTCGCCAACCAAATTCATGAGGTTGTCCAAGCGGTTGACGTCCACTCGAATCGTCGGCTTGTCGATTATCTGAGAAGTAGGGACAGTTGCTGGCTTAGCGGTTTCTTTTAATGGCCCTATTTCGAAGGAGACAACCCCGGCAATTTTCGAAATCTCTTCCGCAATTTTGTCTGTCTCCCCAGAAGAAAACTCGATCTGGATCCGATCTCCAAAGTCCTCGTTCTCGATTTCGGGAAGGGTCGGGAGGGTCTTAAGGAGAGTTCCATTGCTCTCGACTACTCGAATTGCGATAAGTGCCTTCGCGAATTTCAGATCGACTCCGGCATCGAGAACGAGCTCCCCGCTCCAATGATTTGCAGATGAATCTGGCCTCGTAATCCTGCCGTTCAGCAATTCCTTGATCTGCTTTGGAACTGTGGTGATGAGCTCTCGCTCGCTTCCCGAAGAACGGATAAGGGACATGCCTTCGCTCAATGCATCCACCCCCGCTAAGAGAACTTGAGCGACTTCGGATCGCCATGCAATTTTGCCGGACCGCACTTCATCGAGCAAGTCCTCCATTGCGTGACTAAGCTGCGCGACGTTGTGGAATTCCATCGCGCGCGAATTCCCCTTTAGGGTGTGGCACGCCCGAAAGATTTCGTGAATGTCGGACTCGGAGAGTTCCGGCTGACTAAGGCGCCCCTCGACGATTTGAATTTGCTCGTCCGCTTCCTGTAGGTAGATGCCGAGAAATTCGTTGCTTGCTGACTCGGCGTTCATTGGACATTCCCGAGCACCCGCTCTAAATTGAGGATTCCCGCAAGCCGGCCGTTACAATCCAAAACGCCGTCGATCAAGTCAGTTTTGAAGTTAGAATTTGCTTCCGAGCTAACGGATTCAGGATCAAGCCGCCAAACTTCCGTAACCGCGTCGATGACCAACCCCACATCTCCGGCCTCGCTATTCAGAATGAGGAACTGCGCTCGTTCCTTCTTTTCATCTTTGATTCCAAGCCGCTGTCCCAGGTCGATGAGAGGAATCGTTCTTCCCCGAATATTTGTGAGGCCGAGCACGTACTTTGGCGTGGCCGGCACGGGGGTAATCGGCCCTGCATTCACGATCTCCTGAACGCGCAATATATCGACGCCGTACGTTTCGGCGTCGAGAGTAAAGAGCACGATTTGGCGGGTGTCAGGCGACATGACGAATTTGTAGAGTCAGTTGTAGCTCCGCTCTAAATATCGGCTAAAGAGCCAGCAACTTTACCGAAACCGACCCTAGTTTAAGGCCTGATTCGAAGGGTTGCGGCAACGTATAATGCAGGTGAGGTTTCCCCAACATGAGCAACCGAGTACTCGTTTTTGACACCACCCTCCGCGATGGCGAACAGAGCCCCGGCGTTCGACTTTCCGTCGAAGAAAAGATCGAGATTGGGCGTCAGCTGGTGGATCTTGGGGTGGACATCATCGAGGCGGGTTTTCCGATCAGCTCCCCAGGCGACTTCGAAAGCGTAGAAACTCTCGCCCGCGAACTGAAGGGCGTTACGATCTGTGGATTGACACGGGCACGGGAAAAGGACATCGAGGTGGCGGCCGAGGCGCTCAAACCTGCCGAACGTAAGCGTATTCATACGGGACTCGGAGTCAGTCAGAACCACCTGGAGTTCAAACTAAAGATGACTCCTGACCAGGCGCTCGAGACCGGCGTCAATGCGGTCAAGATCGCGCGTAAGTTTACGGACGACATCGAGTACTTCATGGAGGACTCCGGTCGAGCAAATCCAGAGTATGTGTACCGAGTTGTAGAAGAAGTAATTCGGGCGGGAGCGACCACTATCAACGTGCCCGACACCACTGGCTACACCTATCCGAACGAATACTATCACCTGATCAAAGGAATCATCGACAACGTTCCGAACTCAGACAAAGCCGTCTTCTCCTGCCATTGCCATAACGACTTGGGAATGGCCACCGCGAATACGCTGGCCGGCATCATGGGGGGAGCAAGGCAAGTAGAGGTCACGGTCAACGGAATTGGCGAGCGGGCGGGCAATACGGCTTTGGAAGAAGTGGTTATGGCTCTTCAAATCCGCAACGATAAATTCGAGTGCCAGACCGGAATCGACACCAAGAAACTACTTGCGACCTCGCGCATGGTTTCGCGGCTTACGGGAATGGTTGTGCAACGTAACAAGGCGGTGGTCGGGGCAAACGCCTATGCGCATTCCAGCGGAATCCATCAGGATGGCGTGCTGAAAGAGCGGTCCACCTACGAAATCATCGATCCGAACTTGGTAGGCGCGGACCGAAGCGAAATTGTTCTCACTGCTCGCTCGGGAAGGCACGGCTTGAAGTTCCGGCTACATGAAATGGGGTTTGACTTCCCTTCTGATCGATTTGAGCAGATCTACGAGCAGTTTCTGAAAGTCGCGGATACAAAACAAGAAGTTGGCGAAGAAGATCTTCGCCAACTTGTTACGGCCGTTTAAGAGCCCGCGATCTTTTGTACGGTGACATTGCTGCCAAGTGCAGTCAATGTCCTTTCGTCGCACGAGGCAACGAGTCCGATCTCGTATGTACCCGCCGGGAGTCCGGTGACAATTGTGCTCATCGTCACGGTGTTCGTCTGGAATTTGTATCCATTGTCCGGGCGTTGCCAGAAAGTTTGGATCTGTTTGGCGCCAAATTGGGAGAAAGTGGAACCACCAGTTGGTCGCACACCGATGAAGTATTGGGCCATCGAGGAGCTTTCGAAGCTTCCAGTTGCCACCAGTTGATGTGAGGCGGACGCCGTTACCAAAAGCTTATCCGAGGATCCGTTAACGGTTACGGTTGCGAAATCGGAGACGAACGCGTTATCAGAGCCCATGTCGAAGCCATTGCCGCTGGCCATAAACAGTTCGCTTCCGCCCCCGGCCGGTCCGGCTGGACCCTGAGGTCCTGTGTCGCCCTTGTCACCTTTGTCCCCTTTTGGACCAACTTCACCTTGGGGGCCGGTTGAACCGGTTGCTCCAGTTGCACCAGTCGCACCCGTGTCTCCTTTATCGCCCTTATCGCCTTTGTCGCCCTTATCACCCTTGTCGCCCTTGTCACCTTTGGGGCCAGCCGTACCGATAAGGTTGGCGGACTTGAGCACACTTCCGTCTCCGAAAGTTACGCCGCCATTCGGAGTGTTGACCTTAAAGCAAGCCGCTGAACTGGTTCCGCTGATATTGGAGTTACCA
>DATFHI010000182.1:0-7974 GCA_035248525.1 Fimbriimonadaceae bacterium
AAACGAGCGGCGGTTGCCGATGGTGTATCCCGATCCGTTCTTGGCTAGAGTGGCAACCATATTCCCATGCCCGTCATAGATAGGATATGCCACATTCGTGCCCGATGAGGTGGTAGTGGAGATGAAATCTATCCCCCTTGCGCCCAGGCCATTGCGCGTCACGGTGGTCGCCGAACTCACCACCGCCGCATCCTCGATCGGCATCTGGCCATCGTAGTAGAAGCTCTGGACGTCCGATCCGGCGGATTTGGCCACCCGCATTCCATCTGCCCGGTACTGATAGTTGGTAGTTGCTGAGCCATTGGTGAAGGATGTCATGCGGTTGAGGACATCCCACGCCATCGACTTGGAACTCCCAATGGTCAGGGTGTTGCCCAGGACGTCGTAAGTTCGGCTGACTCCGCCGATGGTTGTGGCTCTGTTCAAGTTGTCCACGACCGAGCTGTCGTTGCGGTTACCGGCGGCATCACACTTTCAGTTAAGGGTTTAATGTTTAACTGCCTAGCCAAATAAATAACACTTTCTCTTATTTCAGCGATGTTTGTTAGGCATTAGAATTCTTATCAGTATAAGACAGCTCGCAAACGAAATAACAACTGTTGCTATCCTTAATAACTCCCGGTTGTGCGATTCAATGAGCGAATTTACAGTAATGACTATATAGACGCTGAGCAAAACGATTAAACAAAAACAATATTGCTCTACAGCGTAGATCCATCAATTGCGCGACTCCTCATGTTCAATGTCAAGTGTAGATTCGAGAAAGCCTGCTCGATCCGGTCGATTCCTCGTGCCTCAAGCGAGTTCCTGGTGACCGTCGTCGCCGAAGACCCCACCTCTGCGGTCTCGATCGGCATCTGGCCATCGTAGTAAAAGCTCTGGACATCCGAGCCCGCCGACTTCGCCATCCGCATTCCGTGCGCATGTCACTATGATTTGCCTCGAGCAGTGGTATCGTAAAGCCATCCTGCCGCAATCGCACCCCCGACTAAAGCCGCCAGGACAGCATAGGTCAATGCATAGTAGATTGATATACAATAGAGCAAGATGAATATAGACTGTATCAAGAATGCGTAACTTATCTGACGACGAGCAGTTATTAAACTTTTGCTTTGCTGCGAATCTATGCTTATCAAACAATAAATTGTTATTGGTATAAGCAATATCACAATCAGGTAATTGACCGTGTATTCAACTACCTTTGTTGGAGCCCATGGAAGTATTAGCCAAGTCGTAACACCGATACCCGTTAGACATATCAGAATTCTCCAAAGCTTGCTACCCATGATCCATTGCATAAGAGCATTACAAACGACTAGTGCGCAGACAAAGACTGCGAAAGTTGCATCCACAGCATAACCTGCTTCTGCGTCACATGCAAGCTAAATCCTGATGAACTCTGCAACTTTGGCGTTCTGCCGCAATGCCTCTAATTGATCCGGATCCGGGCGCTGGGGACGGTCGCGTTCCGCCGAGACCACGCATAAGAAGCCCATGGGTTCACCGTCGGTCGCGCGGAATTGGTGCCAGGTCATGGGCGGAATGTGGACCACGTCATTGAACCTGACCGGACGGACCTGATCCCCAACCAAAGCGGTTCCCGAGCCTCGGTTGATGATCACCAAATGAGCGTGCTCATGACGTTCCAGGGTGGAATGGCCGTCGACCCCGACTTCAAAGTAGCGCAGCTCGACCGGCAAATCGTGAGCGCCGTGGAAAAGTACCTGGCGAGTGACGCTCCGAAAGATCGTGCCATCTTCCTTATAAGGGAGGACTTCCACGCCTTCCCAGCGGTGGCCTTCGTGGGTTAGAAATGGGGGTTGCTCAACCTGGGTTTCCCGGTTCATGCAACCTACAGAATACCTTTTCAGCCCTCTAAAGGAGTCAGGACCAACTTGCGGAACTCCACTTCCGATCCCTCGGCCTGAATGGCGATTTGGCCCTTTCGCGCGGTGGCGTTACGTCCGCTATTCACCAGGTCGCCATTCACCCAAACCCGAATTTGGTCACCCTTGCACTCGATCACCATGCGGTTCCACTCCCCCACCGGATTCTCGGAGTTGTCGGTGAGATTCTTGATTCGCCGAAGCTTGTCGCCATCCACTCCCCAGCGATCCTTCGGTCCGCGTCGGGCTTCCATATCGGGCACCTCGATGTCTTCGCCAATGCACCAAAAGTCGCCGGCATCGCCCGATTGCATCTGGACTTCGATGGATTGCGGAAACATGTCGTACAGCCGGCGGGGCTTGGACGCGTGGACCAGGATGCCGCAATTTCCCGGTTTGGCGGAGAACCGATATTCAGCTTCGAGTCGATAATCGGCGTAGGACTTATCGGTGATGAGATGTCCGCCCGGGGTTCCCAGGCTAACCAAGAGCCCATTGCGGATCACGAAGGGCTTGGTTCCATGCGGGTCTTTGTCCAGGGCGGGGACATCCATATGCCAACCGGCGAGATCTTTTCCGTTGTAAAGATTCACGGTGTGTTGGTGTTGGGATAGGACAAGGATGGCGACGACTCCAAGCATGAACTTAGTCTATCTGAGACGGAGGGGTTCGGGAAGCATCCAAGCGGGGATAATGGAATGGTGACTCTGAGTTTGTGCGCGATATTGATGGCTGGCCAAGTGGCACGGGCAAGCTTTGTAACCACTTTGCCCAGCGGGAAACCGAACGCCTTTTATGTGAATCAGGCGTCGCCGTTGGCCCCCACTCCGTTGCAAAAGCTGCCGGTTGGAGCGGTGCGCGGGAAGGGTTGGTTGCAGGTGCAGTTGGATTTGCAGCGAAAGGGCTTTTCCGGCCAATTGGAGCATATCAGCCGGTTCTTGGACATCAAAAACAACGCATGGATGGGCAACGGCACCGCCGACCGCGCTGGTTGGGAGGAGTTGCCCTATTGGCTGAAGGGGCAGATTTCACTTGCCTACGTAACCGGTGACCAAGCGATGATCGCGGAGTGCAAAAAGTGGGTCGAGGGCATATTGAGTAGTCAGAAGCCCGACGGCTGGTTCGGTCCGGAATCGAACCGCAACACCAAGCTCGGAACTCCCGATTTGTGGCCGAATATGCTCGCCCAGAGTCTGCTTCAAACCTACTATGAAGCGACCGGGGACAAGCGCGTCATCAACCTGATGAGCAAGTATTGCGACTACTTGGCCTCCCTGTCGAAAGAGCAGTTGATCGATCCTCGGCACTACTGGCACTACCAAAGAGTGGGCGATCAGCTTGCGAGCCTGGTTTGGCTTTATAACCGCACCAAGGAGTCGAAAATCCTGAGTCTGGCGGCGAGAATCCATTCGGCCGGAAATAAGTGGGTGGATGGGGTTGCGAATCGGCACGGAGTGAATTTCGCCCAGGGATTCCGGGAGCCGGCGACGTACGCGGTGTTTTCAAAGTCGGAAGCGGACCGGAAGGCGACCGAGCGCGATTTGAACCTGTTCAGTATTGAGTTTGGCCAGTGGCCGGGTGGGATGTACGCCGCCGATGAGAATGCGCGGACCGGTAAGTCCGACCCACGCCAAGCCACTGAATCCTGCTCCATCGCGGAGATGATGTTCTCTCATGAACTGCTCTTCGAGTACAGCGGCGATCCCACGTGGGCAGATCGGGCAGAGGATGTGGCGTTCAACTGGCTTCCCGCAACGATGACGCCAGACCTTAAGGCTTTGCGTTATCTGACCGCAGCAAATATGGCCGTGTCGGATGCTCCTGCGAAGAGTCCGGGGATCGAGAACGGCGGCCCCATGTTTCTCATGGATCCCAACGACCACCGCTGTTGCCAGCACAACCTGGGAATGGCGTGGCCCTACTTCACCGAGCGACTGTGGCACGCCAGCGATGGAAATGGCTTGGTCGCTTCGCTTCTCGCTCCAAGCCAGGTGACGGCCAAGGTCGGGAATGGAACGAAAGTGGTCATCGACGAGGAGACGACATATCCGTTTGAAGACTCGATTCGGTTCAAAGTCAGCCCAGAGCGAAGCGTCAAGTTCTCGTTGGCAATCCGTATCCCCGGTTGGAGCAAAACTGCGCAGATTAGGTTGAACGGCAAGGAGATCGGCTCAGGAAGCGGAGGACAATTTGCGGTTCTCGACCGTGAGTGGAAAAAGGGCGACCTGCTGGAAATAAAGCTGCCAATGCAGGTAGAGACTCGCACTTGGGCGGCTCGTCCGAACACGTTGAGCGTGTATCGTGGTCCACTTGCCTACTCCCTCAAGATCGATGAGGAATACCGAGAAGTTCCCAGGGCAAACGGTTGGGACGCATACGAGATTTATCCCAAGTCGGCGTGGAATATCGGGCTCGTTTCAAACCCCAAGTTTGAGGTTTCCACCGAGAAACTCGCACCGGGACTGCAACCTTGGGATCAGAAGCATGTCCCGGTTGAGCTAAAGACCTCTGGTCGAGTCATTCCCGATTGGACGCTGGATATGTACGGATTGGCATCTCCTCTGCAGCCTTCACCCGCATTTACTGCGGAGCCGGTTCGCCCTATCGCGCTCATCCCCATGGGGGCGGCTCGACTGCGAGTCACGGTGTTCCCAACGGTATCCCCAGACGCTTCCGCAAACCACTGGAAGAAAGGTCGTATTGCCCGACGTCCATTGCCGACGACCTATTCACACCGGAACTGGTTCGATAGTGAGGGTGCGCCAAGCGATGGACTGTTGCCCAGCGATTCAGGCGATGAGGAAATTCCGCGGTTCACCTGGTGGGATCATAAGGGTACGCAGGAGTGGATTCAATACACCTTCCCGGAGAACCGAACCTTCCAACGCGCCCGGGTGTACTTCTTCGATGACACCGGCAAAGGTTTTTGTCGAGTTCCGGCCAGTTGGAAACTTCAAGTAAAAGTGGGCGGGCAGTGGCAAGATGTGGAACCGATCGAGGCTTATAGCACGATAAAGGACGGGTGGTCCGAAGTCAAGTTTAAGCCCGTTGGCGGCAAAGAGATTCGGCTGGTCGCCCAACTGAAAGAAGGATTCTCCGCCGGCATTTTGGAGTGGGAAATTCAATGAGTCCGCTCTTGGCCTGCCTTGCGGTGGCGTTGTATACACCGACGCATTCCGATGCTCTATCAGAGCTGGCGGCCAAACAGAATATCCGCGTCGAAATCCGCAACGCTGCATTCACCGATCAGGCAAAGGGTTATGTGATCTCCGGAGGCGCGGTGTCTGAGGCCAACATGGAGAAGTACAAGTCGCTGTGGGTCCGGGAATGGTCTCGCTACTCGAAAGATTTGTTGCGACAAGCCAAGGTGGACGTGGTCATCTTTGCGGAGAAGCTAAGCGTCGATGGCCAGATCCGAGCCGCCGTGCCTGCGTTCGATCTGCAAGCGATGTACTACGATCCAGAATTGGGGTCCAAGTATCCGGACTACCAGCGTTCGGTGATCCACCATGAGTTCTTCCATACGTTGGATGAGCGAATGGGGAGGTTGAAGCGCGATCCGGAGTGGACCGCTTTGAACACGCCTGGATTTAAGTATGGGGACGGTGGGGAGAAGATGCGCACGAATGGTGTGGGAAACCTCTCCGACAAGTTTCCCGGTTTCTTGACTCAGTACGGAACCGCTTCGCTTGCCGAAGACAAGGCTGAGTTGTACGCTCATCTGCTGGTCGACCCCAGTGAAGTGGCTTCGCGGTCGAAAACTGACCCCGTTCTGGCCAAGAAAGTCGACCTGCTAAAGAAGCGGCTTCAGGAATACAGTTCGAACTTCTCTCCCGACTTCTGGTCTAGCAGTAAATAAGCCGTCGGTAAACTGGGTTCATGAATCTCGGTAACTTCCGGTTCTCTATGCCTGCCAATGAGCCTGTGCTGAATTACGCCCCTGGTTCACCGGAGCGTGCGCGGCTCAAAGAAGTGCTGGCCGAGCTAAAGAGTCAGACCTCGGATATCCCGATGACGATTGGTGGGAAAGAGGTGCGAACCGGCAACCTCAAGGAGATTCGCCCCCCCCATGAGCGCTCTCACCTATTGGGCCACTTCCATGCCGGTGATGAAAGCACGGTGCGCCAGGCAATCGAGGCGGCGCTTGCGGCACGAGAGGCGTGGGCGGCGATGAGTTGGGAGAATCGCGCAAACATTTTCCTGAGGGCGGCGGATTTAATTGCCACCAAATACCGCCCGTATATGAACGGGACGACCATGCTGGGGCAGTCCAAAAGCGCTTTTCAGGCCGAAATCGACAGCGCCTGCGAGATCATCGACTTCCTCCGCTTCAACGTCCACTTCCTGGATGAGATTTACCGGGAGCAACCGATCAGCAGCCCCGGAGTGCACAACCGCATGGAGTACCGACCGCTGGAAGGGTTCGTACTGGCCATCACCCCCTTCAACTTCACCGCCATTGGTGGCAACCTCCCCACCGCACCCGCAATCTGCGGAAATGTGGTGGTCTGGAAACCGGCCAACACGCAAATCTACAGCGCCCAGATGTTCATGCGAATTCTCCAGGAAGCAGGCCTCCCTGACGGAGTAATCAACCTCGTTTTCGTAGATGGTCCGACGATTGGCGACGTTTGTTTTTCCCATCGCGATTTCGGCGGAGTCCACTTCACGGGATCTACGGGAGTGTTCAACCGGATGTGGAAGACGATCGGTGAGAACGTCGGCAACTACAAGTCTTATCCTCGAATCGTGGGCGAAACTGGCGGCAAGGATTTCGTCGTGGCTCACCCCTCAGCCGACCCAAAGGTCGTCATCACTGCGCTACTTCGAGGGGCCTTTGAGTTCCAAGGGCAAAAGTGCTCGGCCGCTTCAAGGGCCTACATCCCCTCAAACATGGTGGAAGAGGTTCGGCAGGGGCTCATCGACGGGGTTAGTTCGTTCAAGGTTGGATCCGTCGAGGACTTCAGCAACTTCGTCAATGCTGTGATCGATGAAAAGGCGTTCGACAGCATCGCGAAGTACATCGACCGGGCAAAGGCCGACAATCAAAAAATCTTGGTGGGCGGAACCTATGACAAGACAGAAGGATTCTTCATCCAACCGACCATCATCGAGGCATCGGACCCTGGCTACGTGACCCTTTGCGAGGAGATTTTCGGTCCGGTGCTGACTATTTATATCTACGATGAAAAGGAGTTTGAAGCCACCCTCAAGCTCGTAGACGAAACGTCGCCGTATGCGCTCACCGGTTCAATAATCTCCCGAGACCGGACGGCGGTTGAATTGGCGACCAACCGACTTCGGCACGCCGCGGGCAACTTCTACATCAATGACAAGCCAACCGGTGCAGTCGTCGGTCAGCAGCCCTTCGGCGGGGCCAGGGCAAGCGGAACGAATGACAAAGCGGGTTCGATCCTGAATCTCTACCGATGGCTCAGCGCCCGGACGATAAAAGAAACCTTCAACCCACCAACCGACTATCGCTATCCATTCTTAGCTCAAGAGTAAAAGGGTTGCGGGATGTAATCCGCAACCCCTTTGGCTTTAGGGAATTACTGCAATATCCTTGGCCGAGATCGCATTCGAAATGAGGAACGCAGTCCCGGAGCTCAGGTCGACGCGATAAAGGCCAGAATTCGTACCCGTGCAGACGGCATAGCCTCGACCGGTGTCTTGGTCCACACTGAATCCGATGTTGCCTCCAAAGTCGGTTCCCATAGCGCCAATTGTCTGGATTTGGCCGCTTGGCACATTGGCGGATCTGACTAAGACGTCATTTGCTGCATCCAGGGCAAAGAAGCTGTTGGTATCGAATTCGTATGCGCATCCCACTAGATTGGGGTCGTTCCCAAAGTTGGGATCCGCGGCTTGGAAAGCAAAGTCGGTATCTGTTGTCGCTAGAGTTCCGCTGTCCGGGTCGATGACAAAATTGTCCTCGTCGGTATCGACATAACGGATATTGTCGGCCAAATCGAACGTCATTCCTGCGCCGTTGGTGCTGATGCCGGTCGGAGCGGCGCTGACGGGCGAGCAAACGCCATTGATCAAGTTAATCGTATAGAGCTTCGTATCATCCCCAAAGCCCATG
>DATFHI010000183.1:0-9175 GCA_035248525.1 Fimbriimonadaceae bacterium
GGGCAATACCGCCGTTTGGTCCGTTGAAATGAGGTCGAAGCTGGTCGCACCCGCGGTTTGCACAGACAAGGCGAAGGCAAGCGATTTGGCGAGCGTCACCGCCACCTTCACGCCGGTGAAACTGCCTGGTCCCAAGTCGGCAACAATGAGTGAAGTTTCCGCCAGTTTGCGGTTGGTTGCTTTCAAAAGGTCCTGGAGGATTGCCAAGCACGCTTCGCTTGCCCGCATCGAAGCGTCTCGTTCTCCGTCGGCGAGCAGTTCTCCAGACTCCGAGAATAGCGCGACGCTGGCAATTGGACTCGACGAAGAAAACGCGACAATCACGGGAGCAGCTGGATCGTACAGTTCTGCAGCAGATTCTCGACCAGCTTTCGTTCATTCCCAATCTTTGCCGCGCTCGTGCCGGTGAACTTGAAGATGGAATAAAAGTCGCCGTTTGTGACCGAGGCGTCGCAACTGAACAAGTCCCCCTTGGCATCGGTACCGGTGCGCCAGACCATCGCCACCATCGCGCCAGCGCGGTTCTTCGTCGGCACCGTTTCATCCCGCTTTGCGACCTTTTGGAAGTCCGCCAGTGTCTTGCTCGATGCGACCAACAGCGCGCGTTGAGCGGGGTCCGAGTCTAGGGATGATGCGAACATCACCTTAACTGGAGTCGACAGTTCGGGGTGAGTAAGAGTTAGTGAACCATCCTCCTCCAATTTGCCTGCCCACTCGCCCGGCATACGAAACTCTAACTTCTTGCCGGAAATGGCGATAGGGATAGCAACCGGCGGCTTTGTTGCCTTGATCTCGCTATCCAAGGAGTTGGGTTTCGTGACCACCGCGGGAGGTAAAGTGGCACGTGTCGGAGCCTTGGGGTCTGGCTTCAGGTTTGGATCTTCGGGAGTCCAAGCGCGCCCTGTGCGGATGGTGTTCATCGCTTCACGCCAAGCGAATTCCGCCTTATCAAAATCGTCCGGCGAGGCAGACAGCCGAAACATGAGCTTCTTCGGGGTCCGGCTATAAACCAGCCCGGTCATTAGAATCTGCGGTCCTTCCTTGTCGGAGTAACTGACCTTGGTGAGAAGCATCGGTACGCCCAAGAATTCCTCTTCCCACTGCCGCATGATCTCATGCTTCATGCGCTCGTTGATGGCCTTCTGACCGAGTTGCCAAATATCCTTTTCGGAATTGAACGCGACGTTGTACAGCTCGAGCGTGGCCTTTTGCGAAGAGCCCTCCACGGGAACGAGCACTTTGAAGTCGGAGCTCTTCTTGACCGGCGACACTTGCCATGTGTTCGGGTAGTTGAACGCCAAGCCGATCTCCGGCATTTCCAGAATAGATTTCTCTTGGGCAACCGTAAAGGTCGTCAGACACGCAAAGCTCAGTAAGGCAAACAAGGGGGCGATTTTCATCGGTGAATCCTGCGGCGGAGTGGTTGGCCGCCAACTGAATTATGGACGATCAGGCAGGGGTAACAGGATCACAAATCGTGCGCCATGGCCCGGACGTCCCGTTTCAAACACTTCTCCGCCGTGGGCGTCGACGATCCCTTTTACGATCGAAAGCCCCAATCCCATGCCCTTTACCCGCTGACTGAAAAAGGGCTGAAAAATGGTGGATTTTGCCTCATCGGCAATCCCAGGACCCGAGTCTTCGACCTCGATCTGAACGAAGTTGGAAGTGTGGCTGAGCCTGGTTTCATCATGCTCTGTCTTTCCAACCAGGCGGGTGCAGATGGCAAGCTTTCCTTGCTGGATGTAGTTGAGCGCGTTCTCAATGAGCTCGCTGATCGCGCGTCGCAGCTTCTTCCCATCCGCGAGGACTTCCGGCAAATCCATAGCCAGATCCATTTTCATTTCAACCTGACTGAGCCGGGGGAACACTTCGTCTACCGTCTCCTCGATCAGAGCGTTGACATTCACGGGCTCTCGCTTCAGTTGAGTTGCGGTCAAGAAGTCGCGGAAATCCTGGAGGATCTCCTCGATCCGAGTCACGTTCACGGCCAGGCTCTTTTGTAGTCCGCGAATCTCTTCGATGTCGGGCGCACGCGAGGAGAGCACGTGGGCTAACTCATTGATGTCCCCTTTGAGCGCAAAGACGCGGTTACCGATCATATGGCTGCTCTTCGCGCTTAATTCACCCCAGGCGATCATGCGCTCCGAGCGTACGATTCGCTCCATGTTGCGGAGATTTTCTAACCCGCTGGCAACCTGCTCGGCGATTGCCAGAAGCACATCTTGGTCGGATTCATTAAATCGATTGTCAAGGTAGGGGTTATCGCTTTTCCGACGCAACGCCCGGATGGCACCGATCGAGCGATTTCGAAACACGATGGGCACGGCCAGGAAACTGGCAATCTGATCGCTCGGGAATTCAACGTATTTGCCGCGCCAGCGTGGATCATTTTGGGGTTCGTGCAGGAGAATAGCCTGACCGGTGTCGCACACCCAGCCAGTAATCCCTTCTCCCCTGGTGTAGCTCAGTTCTCCAACTTGGCTGCGGAGTGATCCGGACGAGCCACGCAAAACGAAACGATCAGTTTTGGCATCGTGGAGAAATACCGAGCAAGCTTGGAAGCGCAGCACCTCTTCAGCCACATGAATCAATTTCTCGATGAGTACTTCTTCGGTCAGCGAGTTATCCAGCGCCTGGCCGATTTGAATCAGAGCGGATTCACGCTCCAGGAAATCTGACCGTTCCAACACCATTGCGGTGATTCCTGCCAACGCTTCCCCTATTGCCCGTTCTTTATCTCCAAACGCATCCGCGCGATCCGATTCAATGTTCAGCACCCCGCGTATCCGGCGTTCGTTATCCAAGACTGGAACGGCAAACTCGCTCACCGTGTTTGAGAACAGCGCGCGATACCTGGGTTCCGCGCCAACGTTTCCGGTCCGCACCGATTCCCGGGTTGCTGCAACGTAAGCGATAATGCCTTCTCCTTGGGTGAGGTCCACATTTAGGTGCCGGTCCAGAGCCTTGGACAAAAACTCCTCCCCGGCGCCATGCTTCACCTTTAAAACCCCTTCCTCTTCGTCGAGAATGGCGATCATGGTGTGGCGGCTGGATGTGAGTTCCAAAGCCGCCTGCGCGATCAAATCCAACGCTGGTCCAATCTCTTTCTGATCGGCCACCCGAGAGATCAGTTCGGGCAGGGATTTAATCGGCTCCATGTCTGATTATAGAAAAGCTCGAGCAAGTACAATCCGACCCATGCTGGGCGAGTGGATGGAGCGGGAGATTCGGGAGCAACCGGAGATTCTCCATCGTCAAGCAGAGCAGTATTTCGAAACCGCCCACCGGGCCATCGGTGGCACAAGTTTCGACATGGTGGTTATCGCGGCTCGCGGGAGCAGCGACCATGCCGCGCAATTCGGACGCTACTTGCTGGAGATCAATTTAGGAATTCCAGTGTCCCTTGCCGCACCGAGCGTATTGACTCGGTACGGAACGAAGATCAAGTACAAAAATGCTCTTGCCATTGGGATCAGCCAAAGCGGCTCCGCGCCGGATGTCTCGGAAGTTCTGGGAATGATGCGCGAAGAGGGTCACTCTACCCTCGCCATCACCAACACCCCGGGCTCCCGACTTACCACCGAATCGGAAAGCTGCGTTTTGCTCGGGTGTGGTCCTGAAAAGTCGGTTGCCGCCACCAAAACCTACTCGGCTTCCCTGCTTGCGTTGTATCAAATAACCCGAGCGTTAGGGGCAACCCTGGAGGATCCAACGAGCTTTCTCCCGACTTCAGACTGGGTCGATCGCACCCAACAAGCCGGGCTGGAAGCGAGCGGTCCCTTGCTGCGTTCCCGGCCAACGTTTGCCCTTGCCCGCGGATACTCTTTTTGCACAGCGTTAGAGACCGCGCTGAAGCTGATGGAGTGTGCGTTGGTGCCTTGCAAAGCCTATTCAACTGCCGACTTCGAGCACGGTCCGAAAGCATTGGCGGGAAGCGGCAGCGCGGCGATCGTTTACGGCGAACCTGCCAGTGGCATCGCGGAACAAGGCTGCCGCATCTTGTCTGCGCCAGAATCGCCGGTTTCGCCGATGCTGAAACCGATCTGGGACATTTTTTTTGGGCAGTGGCTGGCGCTCTCCGCCGCTCGGGCACACGGGTTAAATCCAGACCGCCCAGAGCACATTAAGAAGGTTACGGAAACGCTTTAGCAACCGGTTAAGCCGCAAACCTCATGGGCCCAAAATGGTCTATATTCACCTTGTGCCCTTGGTTTGGTCACTGCCAATGGGATTGCCGCCGATGGTTTTTGCGATTGGGGTCGGCGGGCGACGCGAGGAGTCACATTCGTTCAGACTCAAAGGTCTGTGGTGCCTCCATTTGTATCGCCACGAAGGCGAATTGATTCTGGATGGACATGAATTTGCCTTGAAACCTGAGCAAGCGAGCCTCATTCCTCCAAACACCCAATTCCAGCACAAGTGGCCTCACTGGCCAGCGGTTCACCTTTCGGTGCACTTTGCGCCTCATGGCGATTATTTGCAAGAACCCGTCCCCGCTGTTCAGTCTTTGGATGACCGGTTCGAGCGAGCCTATGCCGACCTGCTCGAAGGTTCACACTGGGCCGACCAGGAACAGGAGCGGCTAAATTCGCGGGTCTACGATGTGCTGTGGCGATTGGTCCGTCCGTCCGAGTCGCCTGAGCTCATGCGACGGGCCCACCCCGCACTTTCCAAGGCCGAGAATTTGATTCGAATTCGCTTGGCCGACGATTTCACCGTAGCGGAATTGGCGGCTGAGGTCGGCTTGTCTCACAATCATCTCATCCGACTATTCAAGTCGGAGCACGGCACCACCATCCAAGCCTTTGTTCGTCAACAACGGGCAGCCCGTGCCCTGCATTTGCTCATTCATTCCACCATGCCGATCAAAGCGGTGGCGCACGAGGTTGGCGTGGGCAATCTTCAGCAATTCAACAAGCTCATCAAGCGCGAACTCGGTCGCACCCCGCGAGAAATTCGTTCTGGTGGATTCGAAGAGTTGGAGATTGGATCCCAAGGTAACGATTGGGAGGAGTTCATTTGAAACCAGGTGTCGCATTGGCGATGATCGTGAAGAACGATGCCCAGCGGCTCCGGCGCTGTCTGAAATCGGTGAAAGATCTGGTTTCAGACTTGGTCATCGTCGACACCGGCTCGACCGACGCGACGTGCGAAGTTGCCCGCGAATTTGGGGCACGGTTGTTTGAACGCGAGTGGCCGGATGATTTTTCCCAAGCTTTGAATTGGGCGCTTGAGAAAATCGGACACGAATGGACACTCCGCCTGGATTCCGACGAATGGCTGTTGCCCGATCAGGTGGACGGAATCCGCCCTCTTCTGAGTCGGACTGACCTCCTTGGGGTGCGGTTCATCCGCGAAAATTACCAAGCTGACGGTCGCTACACTGAGTCTTCGCTGCTTAGACTTTGGCGAACCGATGCCAGGCTCAGATTTCATGGAATTGTGCACGAGCGAATTCCATTGGAGTTGCTGAAGGAAGTTGCCGCCGGTCGCGACATCTTGGAATCCGGGATTCGAATTGGTCATGACGGCTACCTGGCGGGAACGCTCCCCAATAAGCACCGGCGGAATTTACTGCTTGTGGAAAAGGAGCTTGCCACTAACCCAAACGACCTTTATTACATCGCGGAGCGTGTCCGAATCCTGTATCTCCTGTATGATCCGCAGGCTGACAGAGCCGCCAATGCTTTGATTCAAGAATTGGAGAAGCATCAACACGAAAATATGGCTCCGTCCGCGATTCTTTCTGGACCCCTGGCGATCTACCTGGACCGCACTCCGGATGCCGCCTTGAATAGCCGGCAAGTAGACCTTGCGATCCGACTCACTAGAGGTTGGTTTGCCGACGAACCGGCTGCAACCTATGCCGCCGCAAAGACTCTCATTCGCCGGAAAGAACTCCGAAACGCGCTCGATGCTCTGCTCGATCTGGAGCGAATGTCCGAGACCGGACAATACATTCGAACCGGATTCGCGCATCCCGCCATGCTCCAGGAAGCGCTTTGGCAGAACCTCGCGCTTGTCGCTCATCAGCTAGGACGGGCCAATATCGCTGCCCGCAATTACGAGCGGCTCCTGCGCCAAAATCCAGACCACCCTGTAGCCAAGCAAAACCTCCCGCTCCTTCTTAAAAAATAGGCAAATATTTTTGCAATTCGCCGCAAAATTCCTCGGTTAGTGTGGAATGAAATTCATAGGTGACCATTGCCATGAAAATCCGAGGGACCCTCTTTGTAGCTGCGCTGGCGTTAGTGGTCGGCGCGTTTCCTGCTTTTGCCCAGCATCAATCGACCAAGTCGGCAGAACGCAAAAAAATGGATCGCAAGATCGATGCTGCCGCAAAAACTCCCTTCCTCACGCCACATCAAGGTGACAGCATCAAGCGAGTAGTGGATGGCGGAGACCGCATGAAGGCGGAAGAGTCAACCGCTTACCCATCGGCTAATGCAGGAACGCAGCCGGACCCAACTAAGCAGCCTCAGGCTCCTCAAACTCAAGCGCCTGGAGAGCAGACACCCGCTCCCGGCGAGCAAGCACCCGCGAACCCAGAACCTGCCCCAGAGCCGGAAAAGCCGGCCTACCATCTAATGGGTACGGTCTGCGGAAAGGGACCTGACCTGGCAACTTTCGACGTCGGAAAGGACTGGCCCGTCATGCTGAAAGTTGGCGACAAGGTCGATGAAGAGACGACCGTCAAGGCGATCGACCACGGCAGCGTAGTGCTTGAGCGAGTTACAATGGTCGCTCCACCGGCACCGCCAACTCCGCCGGCAACCGCGGTAAAACCCCCGGTCGAGGGTCAGCCACCCGTTCCCGCTGCTCCTCAGGCGCCACCCAAGCCAGTTGAAAAGCGCGAGCGATTCCAAGTCTACGCTTGGTAATCCAGGAAGCGACGGAGTAAAACGGACCTATGTCCGTGCTCTTGGTCGCTTCCATGGTTCTGCAAATCCACCCCCAACGATTCCATGAGTCGGCGGTGGTGTCCGACAGTGCGTTAGCCAGTGAAGTAGGCGCGAAGATTCTGCATGACGGCGGCAATGCCATAGACGCGGCGGTTGCCGTCGGATTTGCGATGGCAGTCACTTATCCAGCGGCCGGTAATTTAGGCGGCGGGGGATTTATGCTGGTTCGCATGGCGGACGGGCGGGCCGTTGCAATCGATTATCGAGAAGTTGCGCCCAAGCGGGCGACCGCCGACATGTATCGCAACCCGGCCGACTCTCTAGTCGGCTACTTGGCTTCCGGCGTACCGGGCACGCCAATGGGAATGTGGGAGGCGCACCAAAGATTTGGGAAGAAACCGTGGAAGGAGTTGGTGGAACCGGCGGTGCGGCTAGCCCGGGAGGGCTTCGCAATTAGCGATTCCCTGGCCCGCGATTTCTCTTCGAATCGAAACTTCTCCAAGTTCCCCGCAAGTTGGGCTCAATTCGCCCGGAATGGACAATTCTACAAAGCCGGCGAGAAGCTGAAGCAACCCGACTTGGCGGCGACACTCGCTAGGATTCGCGATCGAGGGGCGGACGGATTTTACAAAGGCGAAACCGCGCGGTTGATCGACGCCGCGATGAGGGCGAACGGCGGCTACATAACCGCAGAGGACTTGGCGAATTACCGCGTTAAATTCCGGGAACCTCTGACCGGCACATATCGGGGGATTCAGGTCATCACCATGCCTCCGCCAAGCTCCGGAGGAATTGCTTTACTACAAATGCTTGGAATGCTCTCAAATGACAATCTGAGCGCGACTGGTTTCCAGTCTAGTGGTTCTTTGCATTTGATGGTGGAGGCGATGAAGCGTGCGTTTGCCGACCGCGCGGAGCACCTCGCCGACCCGGATTTCCATCCTGTGCCCATTTCAAAACTGCTCGATCCGGCGTATATCGCATCACGAAGAGCATCGATCGGCGAGAAAGCAACGCCCTCCAAGGAGATAAAGGGAATGGTTGCCGGCGATGAAGGCCACAACACGACCCACTACTCGGTTGTGGACAAAGATGGCAACGCGGTAAGTAACACTTATACCCTGAACACCGGCTACGGTAGCGGCGTGGTTATCCCTGGCACCGGCGTTCTGATGAACAACGAAATGGATGACTTTGCCACCCAACCCGGCAAGCCTAACGTATTTGGCCTTATTCAAAGTGAGAATAATAATGTGCAAGCGGGCAAGCGTCCACTCTCTTCCATGACTCCGACGATATTGGTGCAGGACGGGAAACTCTTTGCAGTTTTAGGTTCCCCCGGCGGGCCAACCATCATCAACACCATCTTCCAAACAATCGTTAACGTGGTGGATTTCAAGATGAATATTCAGCAGGCGGTCGCGGCTCCGCGGTTCCACCACCAATGGATGCCCGATCGGATCGACTGGGAACCGTTTGGACTTCCTGCCGATCTGCGGGCGGCGATGCAGTCAAAGGGCCACGTCTTCGCGAATAACGGCAGTCGGATGGGCTCCTGCCAGGCAATTCTGGTCGAGGCATCGACCGGCGATCGATTGGTTGGAGTCGATCCGCGAGTCGCAACAAGCGGGGCGGCTGGCTAGTGAGTAGGTTGCAAAGAAAGTAGAAAGGGCACCCGTAAGTGCCCTTTCTAGCATAGCGGGGCCAACCCCCACCCTTCCCTCCCCCTTCGGAAAGGGGAGGCTTTTACTTTTCTTCCTTAAACTCAGCGTCGATCACGTCATCATCTCCGCCGGTGGAAGCGCCAACGCCCGCCTCTTGCTGCTCGCTGGCATCAGCCTGCTCGTTGACCGCCTTATACAGGACTTCGGCAATTGCATGGGAGTCCGTCTCCAACGCAGTAAACGCCGACTGAATGTCTTCCTGGCTATCGCCTTGGAGCGCCTTTCGCAAAGCTTCGACCTTTTCGTTAGCGGATTGCCGCAGGCTCTCTTCGACCTTGTCCCCGGCCTCTCTGAGCGTCTTCTCCGTGGAGTAGATGAGTTGCTCGGATCGGTTCTTCAATTCGATCAGCTCTTGTGCCTGACGGTCGGACTCGGCATTCATTTCCGCCTCACGGACCATCCGCTCGATCTCATCCTTATTTAAGTTGCCGGAACCGCTGATGGTGATCGACTGCTTCTGGCCAGTCGCCTTTTCTTGTGCGGTCACGTTCAAAATGCCGTTCGCATCGATGTCGAAGGTCACTTCGATCTGCGGAACCCTGGCTG
>DATFHI010000184.1:0-5266 GCA_035248525.1 Fimbriimonadaceae bacterium
CGCGAGGCAGGGCTAGGAACTTCTCGGGCGTGATCTCGCCGATGGAGGTCCCCACCATGTAGATTCCAGTTTCGTCCACCATTACCGAATCGTCCCCGAGATCCTCCGCAATGGCGCCGGTACGGATGACTTTGTAATACGCTTTTCCGTTTTCCACCTTTTCCAGATGCGACGTGACTTCGCCAGTTTTGGCGGGCGCTCCCGGTGCGGTTAGGGTCAATCCCATGGTTTTGGAATTTCCCAGCCCGTAGAACTGCACCGCTTCGTAGTTCAGCTCCTCAGGGAGCGCGGAAGTCGGCGCCGTGAGGTTGGCTGTCTTCGGCGGGTTGGACGTCGTGGCCGGAGTATTGTCGGTCGGAGTTCCTGGAGTGGGCGAATCCTTTGGTCCGCAGCCAAATGCAAGCGTGAAGGCGAGAAGTGCAAAAGTCAGGTTCTTCATTTGAAATTGTGTTTTGCCAGGGTTAGGGTCAAGTCGGCGGCGCCGCCGGTTCGAGTCGACGTTTCCTTTATTCTTACAATACCAATCCCCGGCTCAAACCATACCGAGCGCTCGGTCCGTTCAAAGCTCTTACCCGTCCGAATCGTGTACTTAGAATCTACTTGAATAGCGGACATCCGCTTCTCTGCGGTATCCACTTCCGCCGCGCCGACGATCACCGCATTGACCGCCATATCCGATTTGCCGCTCTTTCCCGACCAGGAAAACTTTTTCCCTGCCTCGACCGGGAATTGGATTGCGATCAGCGGGGGACTGAACGTGCGCTCGCCCTTCAATCCCAGCGAAACTTGATAAAGGCCCTTGTTATTGAGCAGCCACACTTGCCGGTCCTGAACGCGCCCTTTGGAACTCAAGTCCAACGTGATGCGCTTCCCGTCGCCAACTGTTTCGACCTTCACCACTTTGAGGTTGATGAATCCCTGGCCTTGGGCAACTCTGCCGTTACGCTGAATGGCATTTTCGATCTCGTAAACCCATTCGTCGCCAACCTTGGCCGGGAAAAGTACGGCCTCATCGCCAGACTTAACGGTGACCGGTTCGATCTTCGATGGCGGTACCGGGACGTATTCCGAACCCGGCTTACCTGCGCAGCCGGCCAAGATTGCCAGACACGCCAGGCCAATGGCTGGTTTAAACATTCAGCTTTTCACTCCAGATTTTCGATTGATGGCGTCCACCGCATCCTGGACAAGGACCTTGTCCGGCATTTGGGTCACCTGAAGCTCTCCCTGAGCGAGTTCGTGTCGAATGATCGGAGCGGCGATCGCGACTCCATCGACGATCAGCAACAATTGCGTTCCCACCCTCCGTCGGCTGTATTGCCAAAGTCGCTTCCGGCCCTCGTCGGTCAGTTCAATAGTCAGGTCGTTGAGGTGGTCGCTGCCAACTTCGTAACTTCGGTAAGAGGCTTTGGTGATGAATTGGTCGGTCACTACCACGGTAGCGCTTTTCAACACCTGCTGAGCCGGGCGGGCCAGTTCCGCATTACTCGCGGGATCGATGATATTTCGAAGAGAAGCGGCGACGTCTTCCGGCACCACCTGCTTGTTGTCGATCTTTTGCGCCTCCAGCGCGTAATAGCCGGCCAAAGTGGAAAGGTCGTACGCTTTTTCCTTATCCACCAGCTCCCGCTCGATTGAACGGGCGACTCGAGAGCGATAGGGTACGAGCAAAGGACCTTTCATGTCGACGGTCTTTGCCCCGACTTGCACCTTGCAGGGAACGTAAGTCTCCACAATGATCCCGTTTTCGTGGGCCCTTAATCCGATCTGTTTTAGAGGGTGTCCGGCAAGGTCCACATTGATCGCTCGTTCCAATTTGGCGCGGAGGGCGGGATCGCCATCGAGGGCTTTGCGGATATCGGCTTCTTTCCAAATGATGTGTTCGCTGGGCCAATCCGCCGTCTCCTGCATCTCGTTCATGATGGCGATGAACTGTCCAAGTGCCTCGGAGTCGCCCTGCATCGCTTGCAACATCTCCCGCATGGGGATCCGCTTCTTTTCAGAAGCGTCCCCAGTTGCTTCGGGGCCGGACGCATTTTCGAATGCTTCGGTGCTGCCCCGAATTAGCTGCGCCGCGTGATTGGCGACGATGATTCGGTAACCGCTGTCAGCGGCAATACCCACGATGTTCACCCGGGTGGGTTTGATGGGTTCGAATTTGATGTTATCGACCGCCATACCCGCATAGAGTTGCCACCCAAAGTAGCCCGCCGCTACGATGGCCGCAAAGCCGATTGCGATTTTTACGGGAGGTCGGATCTTCATGATTTCTTCGACTTTGCAAACAAAAGCGACTGCACTTTAGTTCTCAGCGAAGGATGACTCGGCTTTAGAGCCCACATTGTACCGCCGTCACTCGCTTGGGTTGAATTGAGCGTACTGAGTGCCGCAGATGGAAGCGACGGCGGCGGAGATTCCGAGATTGATGACGAGGGTCAGCAATCCGCAGAGAATTGGAGATAGTCCAATTGCGATCAAGGCGATAAACGCCAACGTCCCCGGCGCGCAGGCAAAAACCACCCCGACGAAGTTCATCATTCCGCGGAAGCCACGCTGGGATGGGTCCTCGAAGTCAGGAAACAGGATCGTGGTGAGGCAGGTCATGAGGCAGATCAGGACCGCTAAAGACGGCATCGCAAGGGCGGACGCGATCGCATACTGCCAAATCGACGGTGACAGGATGATGCCCAAAATGGAGCACAGCCAAGCCGACAAAATGCCGGGGATCGCCTTGGCCAGCACTTCATAGAACACCGTGGTTGAAAAGGAGAAGGGAAGAGGCTTTTGCACGTCAACCCGCCGCAGCATCTCGATGAACCCAGCCTGAGAAAGGGCCGAGGCGGACATAAAGACGCCCATCCCCTGAAATCCCAAGAAGACGTATCCCGCTCCGCTTCGGTCATTCGTAGCGAGCAGCGGCAGCAAAGTCACGAAAACCGTGATCGCAAAGAAGAGGACGACCAGAAACATCGTGCTGCGAAAGCCGATGAGCCCCTCCTTCCAGAGCAACGCCGCCGGACCGCGCACCACCCGCTTGGAGAGCCAATTCAACCTGCCCGCCTTCACCCGGCCTTGGCGAGCCTGAGCCGCGATGAGGCCGATCGTATCCCCTGATTGCTGCAACTTCCGCGCATCGATCGCGTCGAAGCCTTTCACCGCTGCCTGGTCGTACATCCAACCGGCTTGGGTCAGCGAAATTTTTATGCAGAGGAAGGTAATCGCCAAAAGGCCGCCCGCACCGAGAAGGATCGTGGCCACGTCGCTGTGGACCACGCCATGGACCATCCACATCGCGAACGTCGCGGAGAAGAACACCACTCTTAAGAACGGGTTTTCGGTCAGCCCGACCCAGTCTTGCCAGGTATGGAAGGTGGTCGCTTGATATGCGACATACCCGCATAATCCAGCGACGAGAATGGCCAATCCCCAACCTAAGATTCGTCGATTGCGATTGCTTGCCAAGTCGCTGCGATTCACAAAGAGCGATGCCGCGTAATTTATACAAACCCACGTCAAGGCCACGAGCAACCACGCAAGGACCGCGATCCGAACGGTGCGTTGGATAAGTTCAGGATCAGCTGCAGAATTCTGTAACGATCGCAGCCCCATGGACGCCGGTCGGTAACCAATGATCACGAAGAACAGCGGCGCGAGCAGAGTCAGCAAGTAGTCTCGAAAGATTCGGAAAACCAAGACGAGCTTCGGTTCTACCGGCGTGGGGAACAGCACGTCCACATCCGCCGGTCGGAAGCTGTTTCGCGTGCTCAGCGATCCAAGCGCGAGGAAAAAAGAGATGAACGCAAATGCGGCGAAAACCAGCGCATCCAGAATCCGACCGAGGTCGACATTCGGCAATAGGCTGGTGGCGCGATTCAGTCGGTCGAAATCAAACGCTCGCGTTTCACCCCGAGATGGGAACAGCACAAAGCGGAGCAACCAGCCAAACGCAAAGATCAAGGCGATCAACCGGCGGGGGTTGGTCACCGCGCGTTTGACGCCATTGATTAGCGTCCTAACCGTGAGGAAGACTAGCGGCTTCAGCCTCGTCCTCCGTGAGCTTCAAGAAAACCTCTTCGAGGCTGCTTGTTTCCATTCCACTGAATCGGCGCAGCTCCTCCAGCGTTCCCTCGATCATCTTCACGCCACGGTTCAAGATGATCACGCGGTCGCACAGCTTCTCGGCGGTGTCCAACAGGTGGGTTGAGATGAGGATCGCCGCGCCCTCTGACTTGGCCCGGAGGATCTCCTGCTTCAACTCATGCGCGCCGGCGGGATCCACGCCGATCAACGGCTCATCGAACAGCATGACATTCGCGTTATGAATGAGCGCGCAGGCGACGCTGAGCTTCTGCTTCATGCCTTTGGAGAGCGTCGCTACAAGATCTTTGCGCTTGTCGTCCAGGTTGTAACGCTCCAAAAGCGACTCTTTTTTTGCTTCAAACTGGTCCATGGTGTTGAAGCACATCGCGACGAATTTGAGGTGCTCTTCCACCGTGAGGAGTTCGTAAAGCGAAGGCACTTCTGGCACGAAGGCAAGACCCGCTTTCGCCTTGGCCTGGTCGGTCACGATATCCCAACCGTTGATGAGGATCTGTCCGCTGGTGGGCCTCAGGATTCCGGCGATGCAGCGCAACCCGGTGGTCTTGCCCGCGCCATTGGGACCCAGCAACCCGACGATCTCGCCGCCGTTGATGGTCATATCGAGATCGTTCACCGCCCGATACGACTTGTACTGTTTGACCAGGTTCTTGACTTCCAGCATCGGGGCGGGGATAGGTTACCGGAAATCGTTTTGCGTTACAAATGATTTCCGGCGAGCCTTGGCTTTTTGGGGGTTTCGAGTAAAGAATGCTAGTCCATGCCGGTCGACCTTTCGGCTACTACTACTTCGAATTCTCCAGGTAATCAGCACCGCCAGGACGACACCAATCATGTCGATCGCCACATCGCTCAGCCGGCCACCGCGGTGAGGGATGAAGGTTTGGTGCCATTCGTCTAATCCAGCCGCCAACAAGCCAATCGCGGCACCTGCCCAGAGGTTCCTCACGAATCTGAGAACAAGCATCGTGAGAATCAGGAATTCCAGGACATGCCAGCCTTTAACGAACAGCCACCACCAACTGCGCCAAAAGTTCGAGAATCCTTGCTCTGTGGTGAGTTGCGGAACGGTTTGAGACACTTGATGGGCAAAGGCGCGGCTGTCGATAAATCCGTGGGATAGGGCAGTGACGATTAATGCCCAGCCAACTGCGGCGGCCACCTTCTT
>DATFHI010000185.1:0-3984 GCA_035248525.1 Fimbriimonadaceae bacterium
TGATTCGAACCGCACCCGGTTTTCCGGCTTAATCCAGGAACTTCGGATCGACCTCGAATTTCCACTCTTTAAGCTGGCGGGCCCAATCCTTCAGATTCTCTTTCGATACCCGGACGAGTTCCATTTTGTTGACCGGATTCACATCTTTGCCCTTGACAAGCTTGTCGACAATGATCCCGACTGACTTGTAGCCCCATTCGTACGTTGGCTGCGCAAACAGAACGGGAGCGAGACCACGCTCGATGTAAGGAAGTTCCTCCGGTAGCGCATCCACGGCGACGATCTTTACCTTGGCGGGATCGAGATCTTTCAGCAGAGACGGCGCGAATAGCGGCCACCCGCCGATCATTGCCCAACCGTTGATTTGCGGATTTGCGTTCATCGCCGACATCACGGCGGAAGTCGCATCCTGCGGTGACTCTGGATGATAAAAGGTATCGACTATTTTGATGCCCGGATATTTTTTTGCCGCTTCCATGGCACCTTGAACTCGTTTTTGAAGGTTAGGAGCATTTTGGTTACCCGCCAAGATCGCCACGTTCCCTTTCCCACCCAATTGCTTGGCCAGTTCGTCCATCGTTTTCTGACCGCACTCGATATCATCAGCGCCGAAAAATGCGAATCTCTTGGAATCTGGAGCATCCGAGTCGAACGTCATCACGGGGACGCCTTTATCCACGGCATCGTTAATGGCGCCCGTCACCTTGGCAGCGTCCGAACAGGAAATCAGGACTGCATTCGCCCCTTCGTTCACCGCCTGGGCAACATATTGAGCTTGCACCTGCCCGTCCTCGGTGTCCGGCGTTCGCCAATCGACCGTTATGTTCCAACCGGTTTCCTTGCTCAAGTCTGCCGCTGCCGCCTCCGCCCCAACCTTCGCGGACTGGAACACGGGGTTCGTGTTGCTTTTCGCGATCATCGTTATTCGGAGTGACTTTTTGCCCGAATTCGTGGCGGCGGGTTCGCTTGGCTGGGGACTACTGCAGCCCGCCAAGAAAAAGCCAAGCGAGGCGATCGCAAGCACAGATTTCATAGGCGAACGATTCGTCGCCGGCCGCAAAATTCCTGCCGGACGACTATTCCGCTTTGTTGAGACGCACGCTTACCGAGTTGATGCAGAAACGCTGGCCGGTCGGCGTTTGGGGAGCGTCAGGAAAAATATGCCCCAGGTGGCTGTCGCATTTGGCGCAAGTCACCTCCGTTCGGCTCATACCGTAACTGTTGTCTTCATGGAACTCGACAGATCCAGGTCGTGCGTCGTAAAAGCTCGGCCAGCCGCAGTGCGAGTCGAACTTGGTGTCACTGTCAAAGAGCACATTCCCACATGCGGCGCAGACGTACTCACCAGTCGCAGTCTCATTCCAATACTTTCCGGTGAAGGGCCGCTCGGTACCTTTCTCCCGTAACACGTGAAATTCTTCGACGGACAATTCCTCACGCCACTGGTCGTCAGTTTTTGTGACTTTATCGCTCATGGACCTACTTAAGGCGTTGGCCCTCCAACTGGTTCCATGGCCCATAAAACAAAAGGGACCAGAGCATGGCTCTGATCCCTTTGCAAGTGAGTTTTCGCAGTTAGCCGGACTTGCCGCCCTTCGTCGATCCGGTCTTGGTGCCACCGGATTTGGTTCCGCCAGTCTTCGCGCCAGTTGTGCCCTGACCGCGACCGGGTCCGCCAGGACCGCGCTGTCGCATCTTCTCCAGCTTGGCCATCTGGTCCTTGGTCAGAATGGTCTTGACCTTGGCCGACATTTCATCTCGCATCTTGCGGAATGCCGCCATCTTCTGGTCGCGATTCATCTTTTGGTTTTCGAAGAGAGCCTTCTGTTTGGGTGCATATGACTTGTAGAGGGCAAGCATCTTCTTCTTCTGGTCAGGGGTCAACTTGAGGTCTTTCGCCATTCGATCGACGCGCTCTTCTGGGGTGCGCATTCGGAAGCCGCCTTGGCCGCCACCTTGTCGCACATTGCCTTGTCCACCACCCGCGGGGGGCTTAGCTCCGCCGCCCTGGGCAATTGCGGCGCCGCCGATTACCAGCCCAGCCACGATTAAGATCGATTTCAAATTCACTATTTCACTCCTAGGGAACCCATGCAAGAGCACGGATGAGAACGTTCTAAAGTGTTAACGATTATTCACCCAAAAAGTGCGAATTAAAATCCAAGTTTGGAAAATGCCAGTGCCCAAGTCGCTTCATCGAGGTAGCGCAGACCCAGTTCTTCCACGGATTTTTTGGGAAATTCCGTCCTGATTTCCGCGCCATTGCTTGCCCAGCAGTAACCGGACATTCCTCCAAACGACGGCACCAGCGCCTGGTAGCTGCCGGTTTTCCCAAACACCTTTGAGAAAAGTTGCTGGATACTTTCCAGCGAATACGGGCAAAACATTAGATTGTCGGCTTGGGTGACCAGAAAACCACTCGGATTCAATATCCGTTGGCAATCGCGATAGAACTCCTCGGTGAAGAGCATTTCGCTAAGCGCGCCATCCTCTTCTTCATAGGTGTCCGTCGAGTCCGCCACAATCAAATCGTAGAATTGTCCGGAGCTTTTCACGAAGGGAAACGCATCTTCGATTCTCACTTGCATTCGGGGGTCATCGAATGCTCCCCCATGCACGGACGGCAGAAATTCGCGACTGGCCTCTATAACCCCGGCGTCGATTTCGACCATGTCCACGTGCTCGATGGATTTGTGCTTGGCAAGTTCCCGAAGCACGCCACCGTCGCCTCCGCCAATGACCAAGGCGGTGCGGGGATTTTCGATTGAAAGGAGCGGAATATGGACCAGAGCCTCATGGTAAGCATGCTCGTCGAACTCCGTCAGTTGGATATGGTTATCCAACAGCAAGGCACGGCCGAAGACTTCGGTTTCGACAATATCGATCTGCTGAAATTCGGTCTTTCGCGACAGCAGCCAAGAGTTCACCGATGCGGTGAGGGTCAGTTTGTCGCTGCGGATTGGAAAGGTGAGGGAGTTGGCCGACACGACCCAGTTTACTTGCGCCGAACGTGGCAGCTTGTCATCCCACGCTTCGCAAAGTACTGTTGGTGATAGTCCTCGGCATCCCAAAATAGCCCCGCGGGCAGGACTTGGGTGACGATTGGGTTCACAAATTCGCCCGATTCGTTAATCTCCGCGATCACCTTCTCGGCGATTTCGCGTTGCTGGTCGGAATGGTAATAAATGGCGGAGCGGTATTGCTCGCCTACGTCGGCCCCTTGTCGATTTAAAGTCGTGGGATCATGCAACGCGAAGAACTCTCGGACAAGCTCTTCATAAGACACGACATTGGGGTCGAACTCGATATGAACGGCTTCGGCGTGGCCCGTTTTGCCTTCGCAAACTTCGTAGTATCCGGGGTTTTCTTTCGCTCCACCCGTATAGCCTGATTTCGTGGAAAGGACGCCGAAAACTTTAGAAAACTCGAGCTCGACTCCCCAAAAACATCCCGCGGCGAATGTCGCCAATTGTCGGTTTTGCACCTGATCCATATCGCTTCGTTGCCTAACTCCAATTCTCGGATTTCTGTTCCAAGTTCCCTACGGCACGCGCCAAAATCCAACGTGCCTAAGATTCCCATAGAAATTGTTTGCTGTTCGGTGGATGACTGCGTTGAAGCGGTCTCAGGAGGCGCAGATCGAATCGAACTGTGCGGAGCAATTACGGTTGGAGGTTTAACCCCATCGGTCGGCACCCTAATCGAAGCCAAGAAGCGCGTCGACGTGCCGATCATGGCGATGATTCGACCTCGAGGCGCGGGATTCTGTTACACCGACGCCGAGTTCGCCACCATGCAAGCGGATGCCGATCGGCTGCTTCAGGCGGGGGCGGACGGGCTCGTATTTGGCATTCTGCTGGAAGACGGAAAACTAGATTTGTATCGGATGAAAAGCCTGGTCCGACTGACCGGGTCCGCCCAGAAAGTCTGCCACCGATGTTTCGACGTGGTTCCCAACCCCCTGGATGCTTTGGAACAGCTCAT
>DATFHI010000186.1:0-5760 GCA_035248525.1 Fimbriimonadaceae bacterium
ATTCGCTCTTGGAGAAGACCCATCTCGGTAGCCAGGGTCGGCTGGTAACCCACTGCGCTCGGCATTCGGCCAAGAAGCGCCGATACTTCGGAACCTGCCTGAACGAATCGGAAAATGTTGTCGACGAAGATCAGAACGTCGCTTCCCACCTCGTCACGGAAGTACTCGGCCATGGTCAGAGCGGTCAACGCGACTCGCAAGCGCGCTCCGGGTGGCTCGTTCATCTGGCCGAAGACCATGGCGGTCTTGTCCAGAACCGACTTTTCAACGCCGTCTTTATCCGTGAATTTGGCGTGCTGCATTTCCAGCCAAAGGTCGTTTCCTTCGCGGGTGCGCTCGCCCACTCCGGCGAACATCGACACACCCGACGCTTCAACCGCAATGTTTCGGATGAGCTCTTGGATCAAAACCGTCTTCCCGAGTCCCGCTCCTCCGAACAGTCCGATCTTTCCACCCTTGTTGAATGGGATCATCAAGTCGATAACCTTCAACCCGGTTTGGAGAAGCTCGACCTTGGTCGATTGCTCTTCAAAAGTCGGTGGCTGTCGGTGAATCGGCAACCGCTTGGTTCCTGCGGGAATTGCCGCGCCATTGTCGATGGGCTGGCCGAGGAGGTTGAAAACGCGACCCAGCGTTACTTCGCCAACCGGAACGGAAATCGGAGCGCCGAGGTCGACGACCTCCATTCCGCGCACCAAGCCGTCGGTAGTGCTGAGGGCGACGGTTCGAACTGTGTCATCCCCCAAGTGTTGAGCAACTTCGCAGGTAAGGTCGATTCCTTTCGCGGCGTCTTTGATGGAAACAGCGTTATAGATCGCGGGAAGCGAATTGGTAGGGAAGCGACAGTCCACAACTGGACCCATGACTTGGATGACTTTGCCGGTACCGGGCATGCTAAATGAATTTCCTCCGAGGCGGTTGGCTGAAGGTGCGCGATTTCACCGCCCTTCGGGCGAAAATTATACCTTTGCGACTTGCGGCCGCGCGCGAAAATGCCTAATGAGCACGAATCCCACGATAAGTCCAGCCACCGCGAGCCCGCCTAGCCATGTCCACATTGTTCGAAGGCTGTTCAAGCTTTGAAACTGATCGCGCACTTCAAGTGGCGGTCCGTCATCCCAACCATCCCAAAATGACGTGTCCCAATCCGGATGCCGACCGGCATTTAGGCGCTCCATCATAAATGCCGTCCGCCGGTTGTGCCATGCCTCCGCCTGGTGTCGAAGCCTTTCGAACTCATACTTCACAAATCCTTTGCTTGGTTCGTGGAGCATGATGAGCGAGGAGTCGTCTTCTAGCATCTTTTGTTGATCTTTGACATTTGGATCGAGGGATTTCTTTCCGGCGAGGATCAACTCCATGGCCCGGTCCTTTGCCAGCTGAGCAATGGAATTTTCAGACTCGGCTTGAACTGTACAAAGCGCGGTAAAGAGATCGACGCTCTCCCAACCAGCTCCCAATCGCACCAGTCCGGCAAGCCCCGTAACCATTTTCTTCTTATTCGCTTCCGGGTTCCGGGCACCCATGAAGTCCCCAAGGGCAAGATGCTCTTTCGTGGCTGGATTCGAGACTTCCTCCGCCCATTGGAGTACCGCCAGTTGAGCGAATTCACGTCCAAAGTGCGCGTTTGGGTTGATTTCAATCGCTTTGGTGATCATCGCGATTGCTTTACGCAACTGGCCGACCTGCTCCCACTTATGACCCTTGGAAAACCATTCATGCGCCCAAAATGTGCCGCAGTTTGCGTAATAGCGATACCAGTGATCCCGCTGCTCATTGCTGCTTCTTTCCAAGCTCGGGAGCAAAGCTTTCTTTTTCTCCATCCATGCGACAGCATCTAGATGGTTGCCAAGCCGGTCCGACGCCACTCCGGCATCGTCATACAGCCCCAACTGCTTGTCTCCTTTTTGGATGCGTTCGGCGCAGCGTTCCAGGCGCATTCTGTAGTAAAGCGGGAGGATTGCGCTCAAACTTCCCGAGGATTACCGACACCACATCCATCCGACCGCTCGCTTCAGCCAAAAGGGTGTCGCTATCCCATTCGCATGCCACCGCCGGCGCGACAAGCGTCAGAACGGCAAACAGGCTCAGGAGCTTGGACATAGGGTCCTTATGGAACGATCCGCGCGGATTTAATCCGGTCCCCTCGCTGAATTTGCCCAATCACGTCCATGCCCTTAGTGATCTTTCCCAAAACCGCATAAGAGCGATACAGCCGGAGCGCATCTTGCTTCAAAACGAAAATCTGAGAGTCGCCGGGCACTTGGAGACCGGTCGAGGCGATCCCCACCATGCCGCGAACGTAGTCTACATTGGTCGCTGCTTCAAAAACCGGAATATCCTTACCCGAACCGCCATCGCCAACATCGTCGTTCGGCACTTTCTTGCCGTCGCGAACAATATCCAATGGCTTTGTTATCGATTCAGGAGCGCCCCACTGGGTAACCCACGACTCCACCCGATGAACCCGTTGTCGGTCGTAGAACTTCTTTTTAACCAAGTCCAAAATGTGCTTGACCGTCTGCGGAGAGTGTTGCGGATCGGTGGTGATCACGAACGATTTACCGTTCATCATCGTGAACTCGATTTTCGGTCCCGTGGGGTGATATCCCGTTCCCGACTGGATGATGCTTGCTGCCAATAAGACGGCGTTCCAAAACATAACGCCATTGTATGCCATCTGACCTAGAGAAGCGAAGTCTGGCTCTTCCGGCGATAGGTGAGGCACTTTTCCAGGTCTTTGGGATGCTCTATCGGATGTCCGCCCCTGGATATTAGCGCCCGGTTTCCTGGCAACTTACATGCGCGAACGATTAGGGGACATAGCTCCAACTTCAAGGCCTCAATCGCCCCTGCCCATGTGCCACCCGTCTCTAAATCGGAAGCTACCACCACGGTCGCCACCGAGCCGCCGTAGATAAACTTGTTGCGGTTCATTGCCATCCCCACTTGGAAGCCGGTGTCCGGTCCGTAGGGGCTTGCCAGGCAGACTGGCCCGGATTCGATATCCCATTTCGCGCCATGTTTAAGCAGGGAGTCTGCCAAATAGCCGATCGCCGTGCCCCCGGCTTGAATTGCCGCCCGCATGGCAATCTCGTCTGCGCCCTTGGCGCCTCCAGAAACCACTGCATAACCAAGTTTCACCGCTTCAGCTCCAATTTGGGCAGCGAATGCAGATCCATCGGAATCAATCGATCGCGAACCCACAACTCCAACCGCCGGTTTGCTGAGAAGCTCCACGTTCCCCATCGCAAACAGGTAACTCGGACGCTTTTCGCGCAACGTGTCGTTCCAACTTGGGGGATACTCCGGGTCGAATTCGGTGATCGCCTGAATGCCTGCATCTCTCAGTTCATTTAGAGCGGACTCAAACTCCTCGATTCTGTCCAACCGAGTTTGAATCGAACGAAGATCCGACTTTGGCAATCGCAAACGCGCAAATGGAAGAATTTCTGTCTCCGGCAAGTGGCGGATTGCTCGCCAAACCCCGGGCGGCATGGGGTCCAAACCTTGGACCAACTGGCTGTTCAGGGCGATCACCACTTCCGTCCTCAACTGTCACCTCGAGGCCGGGCGGTAGCTAAAGCAAAGGGAATGACGTCTTTGGCTCCCGCTTTCTTCAACTTCATACCGAGCGCCGCCAGCGTCCAGCCGGAATCCACAATGTCGTCGACCAGAAGGCACACGCCATCTAATGTCTGCCCTGGCGCCACCTCAAATGAATTCCAAACATTGTCCAGTTGGTGGGTGGCGTTCTGCATGGACTTTTGCGGCTCGTTTTCATGCGTCTTAATCAATGCCGGAATGGCGGGTATGCCAAGGGCGCGGGCGAGCTCCAGCGCGAACTTTTCGACCGCTCGCGTTCGCATGCTGGGCACCCAAGTCAACCAGTCCGGTTGAGTTTCAAGTTGTGAGATGGCTTGAACAGAGGGCGTAAGCAAGTCCTGAGAGAATGAATCAGCTTCATATTTGCCCTGACGGACCAATTTGCCCCAAGCCCCATCGTTGTAAATGCTCAGTGCGACCCCCGGGCGGTGCCGATCCTCTTCCGGGATCTTTCGCTTACGCTCTGCATCGGCGAAGCCGGGAGGGAAAAAGGCAGGTGAAATGATGGCCTGCCGAGCTCGGCCCAGGAATTCAATCGCCTGCAACACCAGTTCGCGGCTTGCGACCGGATGCCTCAAGTTGCAGCAATTGTCGCACCGTCCGCACGGTTGATCCGCTACATCGTCGAGCGCGTTCGCCAAGAAGAGCATCCGACACTCCCTTGTTGCGGCGAAGTCGCGCATCTGGTCCAACTCCTGCCGCCGCTGTTTGGAAATCTCCTCGGATCGCAGTCGGCTGTAAGTCCAAGCAGGATCCCGCCATTGGTAGCCCTCTTTGTCGTGATCGATCGCACCATCCACTTCTAAAAGCTTCAGCGCCTTCTCAACTTGGCTGCGCCGGCGATTAGTTCGAGCGGTTACGGCGTCGATTGTCGGGAGCCTCTGACCCAGCACAGCCTGGATCTCCTCGAACACCTCCGCCCCCGGGAATGCCGAGTCGATGAAGTACTCATTCACTTCGTCATCCTCCGAACCCTCCAGCAGAACGACCTCCGCTCGGTTCAGCGCCCGACCTGCCCGGCCAATCTGCTGGTAATAGCTGATTACGGAACTGGGGCGCTGATAATGGATCACAAATGCGACGTCGGACTTGTCGTATCCCATTCCCAATGCGGTCGTGGCAACCAGGACTTTGATTTCGTTGCGCTGGAATTTCGACTCCATTTCAATACGCAACTCAGTTGGCGCACTGGCGAAATAGGCGACGGCGACGATCCCCTGTCCCTGTAGCCATTCGGCAACGCGTTTCGCATCGTGGACCGTGAGCGTGTACACAATCCCCGATCCTTCCAGCTTCGGAATGAATTGGGCGAGCCAAGCGAGCCGCTCCGCTTGATCGGGGAGGATTTGCGCTCGTAACCTCAAACTGTCCCGCATCAGAGGACCTCGCTGCACCTTCAGGTCTTCGCCCAACTGCGACTGAATATCAGCAATCACCCGATCGTTAGCGGTTGCCGTAGTGGCAAGAATCGATGCATTCGGATTCAGCCGGTTTACGGTTTCCAATATCCGGCGGTAATCCGGACGGAAGTCGTGCCCCCAGTCACTAATGCAGTGCGCCTCGTCGATTACCAATAGCCGCGTTTTCTGCTCCAACCAAGGTAGCAAGTTGCCTTTGAAATCGGGGTTACTGAGCCGCTCGGGAGAAACCAAGAGCAGATCCAGACGATCACTTTCTAACTCATGGGCAATGGAATCCCAATCTTCTCGATTAGTGGAGTTGATTGCCACCGCATTCACTCCAAATCTGGAAGCCAGCTCCGTTTGGTTTCGCATCAAAGAGAGAAGGGGACTGACCAGCAGGGTGGGGCCGCCACCGGCATCACGAAGCAATTTAGTCGCCAAAAAGTAGACCAAACTCTTTCCCCATCCGGTCCGTTGGACAACCAATTCCCGCGTGCCCGGGCTCAGGATTGGCTGAATCGCCTCCCACTGGCCATCACGAAAACCGGCGTCCTGCCCGAACGCTTGCGCGAGCAAAGCTTCCGCTTTCGTGAATGGCGCCTCCATGATCATCTGTAGAGATTAGTCTACATCTTTTAGCGAGACCGGGAGCATGCCCATTAATGAGCTGACTCGAAAAATTCGGGTCGCTCGTTTAACGTCTTCTCTCGTGATCAGCGACTCTACGCAGGCTCCAGACTCCAACAAATGC
>DATFHI010000187.1:0-4849 GCA_035248525.1 Fimbriimonadaceae bacterium
CCGCGCCGGATTTCATCTGGCCGGTAGATGCGTCGAAATCTGAACCCGTCGCCAGCCGCTGATCACCCAGTTGACGCAGTTCAGCTTCAAATTGGACTCCGCAGTGGGCGAGTTTGGCCTTGAGATCCCAATACGCTGCACTTCGGAAGTCTCGCCGCTGTATTTCCCGCTCGACGATGAGCTTCACCGCCGGGCTTTGGACCCGGCCCGCGCTTAAATTCTTCATTACCCGCGACCACAGCACGGGGGATAGGGTGTACCCATAGAGGCGATCGAGGATCCGGCGCGCTTCTTGAGCCTCGACCAACCCCTCGTCGATCCGTCGTGGATTGCGCAGCGCCTCTAAGATTGCATCTCGAGTGATTTCGTGGAATGCAATGCGATTGACTTTCACGCCTTTGGGTGGCTTCAGGGTTTGGAGCAGATGCCAGGAAATGGATTCGCCCTCGCGGTCTTCGTCAGTTGCGAGAATCAGCTCCTCTTTTCCTTTCAAGGCCTGCTTCAAACGGGAAACTTGTTGGGCCTTTTCGGCCGGCACCTGGTAGATCGGCTCAAAATCGTTGTCCACGTCAACTGAATAATCCGCCCACCACTTTTTCCGTAACTCCGGCGGCAGGCCCTTGGCATTGGGCAACAGATCCCGAATGTGCCCGATGCTGGCGAGGACCTCGAAATCCGGCCCTAGATAGCTTCCAATGGTCTTCGCCTTGGCGGGCGATTCAACGATGACGAGTTTTTTTGCCATAAAAAGTGTGAGAGGGGGACTGCGTAGGCAAAGAGATCCTCACGCTATCCGGCGTGCATCCTACCCGCATTAGAGGACCGGACAAAAGTGGAATCTGTTCCTTATCGGCCAGGAACAAAATCCTATTCTGGAATCTTGGGCGAATTTCGGCGGTTGATCCGTCATATCAATAAGTTCTTCGTCTTCTCATTCACACTATTACTGCCACCTAATGAAAAGAGCGTCAATTATTTTCCTTTTAATGCTGGGAAGCCTTATATCCCAAGCTCAAGAAACCACTTACCTCGGTCTGTACCTGCAAGGATCCAAGCTGGGATATTCCAGTTATCGGCAGACGCCAGAACTGCTCAACGGGAAGACCGTAAATCGAAACGACTCCCACACCGTTTTGAGCGCAGGTCTCTTGGGCGGCGCCATGCAGATGGATATTCAGTCGGTTTCTTGGTCTGATGCCCAGGGCCGGCCGATTAAGATGAAATTCGTTACATCGAGCGCGGGACGGTCGCAGATTCTCGATGCCAAATTCGAAGGCCAAAAGATCTTTCTGGACATTGTAAACAACGGCGCAGTTACGAAGAAGACGCTCACTATCCCTGCGGGGGGAATGATCGTGGATGATCCATTGACTCCAATTGTGCTGGGCAAGTCGGTGGTGGGGTCTAAACAGACTTTCTACATCCTCGATCCCACGACATCCTCACTCATTAAGAATGAAGTTGTGCTCAAGGGTCCGACTCAGGTGAACGTGAAGGGGGCGAAGGTTTCGGCGACTCGGATCGATGTGATCGATCCGCGCGCCAATACTTCTGTCTACCTTTCGTCCAAGGGCGATCTGATCAAAGCCGAGGGCCCCATGGGAATCGAGATGATCCCGGAAACCAAAGAGGAAGCCCTCGACAACCAGCCGAGCGGATATCGTCCCAGCGTGGACCTCGCCGTCGTCACCAGCATCAAGACCGACAAGCCGATTAAGGATCCGGCGGCTCTAAGCTATCTCAAGATGCGAATTACTGGCAAAGATTTGTCCGCCGCACCATCCGACGATCATCAAACTTGGACGGGCAAGGGCCAAACTTGGACGGTTGCCGTGCACCCGCCAAAACTTACGGCTTCTGCCGGGACGAGCATCGCGGCAGCCGCCAAGATGAAACCCCAGTGGTTGAAGCCGAGCCTACATATCCCTAGCAACTCTCCTGAATTCAAGGCGCTGGCTAAGAGGATCGTGGGCGGGGAGACGAATGTAAAGAAGGCAGCCCTGAAAATCAAGGCCTACGTCCAACAGCAGATGCATCCAAATACTGGAATTGGAGTGCTTCGCGACGCATCGGAAATCCTGAAAACGAAGGAAGGCGTCTGCAGAGACTATGCGATTTTGGCGGCAACTATTTTGAGGGCGGCAGGAATTCCTACTAAAGTCGCAAGCGGACTAGTGAACTGGGATGGTAACTTCTACTATCACGCGTGGGCGGAAGTTTGGGATGGAAAGAGATGGCTTGGAATGGATGCGACGACTCCCGCACCTCAGATCTCAGCCGCGCATGTGAAGCTAAGCGACGGCAACGTCGAGGAGGCTTTCACGTTTACATTTTTAGATAAGGTGAAGATTGAAGTGTTGGAGGCAAAACGCTGATTGAAGTCGAAGAAAACTCAACACCTCAATTGCAAAATGATTCAGTAAAGTCCTCTCCGGTTGGTCCGGCTCGAGGAAGCTCGATTGCGCGACTGACCATCATTTTGCTTTTTGCCGCATTGGGCGGAATCGCCATGGGCTTCAGCGCCCCGGCGATCATGAACCAGATATTTCAGTGGATCGCGCCATTTATGCGGCGATCCACGGATGTGATCGAGCCTTATTCCGGCGCCAACTCTTTCGCCTCGATCTTCCCATTAACGGTTCTGGGCGCAATCATCGGCGGCTGGGTTGGCTCCAAGCTGTTCCACTGGTTCGAGCGGACTATTGTTCGTTGGGACCAAATGGCGAGCGGCGATAAGGTCACGATCTTTATCGGCCTGTTCGTCGGTGTGGTGATCTCACTTCCCTTCTTAGTGCTTTTCCAGGCGCTGAAGGTGGACTTGGCCCTTCTGCCGATCCTGATTGTCGCCCTGACTCTCGGCTTCGTCACGATCTCGATTTATGCGCTCCAGTCGATGGACGAAATCCTGCCCTGGTCGCGCAATCGAGGCAAGACCCGTCGAAGCGGCATTAAGATCCTGGACACAAACGTCATCATCGACGGCCGGATCTACGACGTAGTGCGAGCTGGATTTCTGGAGGGTCAGATCTACGTGCCGGGCTTCGTGCTGGATGAGTTGCAGTACATCGCGGACGACCATAACGGCCTGCGGCGGCAACGCGGGCGGAGAGGCTTAGAAGTTCTCAAACATCTGCAGGCTGAATTTCCGCTGGAAGTCCGGGTGCACGACCGGTACGCGCCCGACCCGACGGAAGCCGTGGACTCCCGCCTTGTGCGACTAGCCAAGTCAATCGGCGCGGACATTATCACCAACGATTTCAATCTCAATCGGGTCGCGGCACTTCAGGACGTCAAAGTTCTAAACCTGAATGACCTGGCGCTGGCCCTACGGCCAAACGTTCTTCCGCAGGAAAGCCTCAGCCTGACGATCATTCGAGAAGGAAATCAGCCGGGACAGGGGATTGGCTATCTGGAAGACGGCACGATGGTGGTGGTTGAGAATGGCCGCCAGGCAATTGGCGACACCGTCGAAGTAATGGTCACCCAAGTTATTCAGACCGAGCGCGGCAAACTCATCTTCGGGGAAATCCGAGATGATGAATCTGCCGAATATGCGCTTAAAAAGCCGCGCCGAGGCGGCCACTAGCTTTGAAAGTTGGGGCGGTCATCGTCGCCGCCGGTCGGGGGGTTCGATTCGGCGGTGACAAGCTTTGGCGGAGCCTGGGAGGGAAGCCAGTTTGGCGGTGGTCGACCGAAGCTTTTTTGGAAAGTCCGCACATAGACGAGGTCGTAGTAGTTTGCGCTTCCGATCGGATTGAAGATTTCAAGTCAGCGGGTTTGACGGACGTCACTTTTGTGGAGGGAGGCGCAGCCCGACAGGAAAGCGTTTATGCCGGACTCCAAGCCTTGAGCAGTGAGATTGCGCTCATTCATGACGGTGCCAGACCTTTTCCCGCTAGCGAGTTGATCGAAAAGGTGTTGGGTGGAGTTGAGCAGTTCGGGGCGGCGGCGCCGGTGGTCGATGTAATTGACACGTTGCGCGGACCGGATAGCCAGATCATCGATCGGCAGTCGGTACGGGCCATGCAGACGCCGCAAGGAGTTCGGCGCAAGGACTGGTTGGAATCATATAAAACGCACGGTCGAGTTCTGCACACCGATGATCTAGGGCTACTGCAGGCTGCCGGACTTCCGGTTGGGTTTGTTGAAGGCGACCCCCGGAATCTCAAGATCACGACCGAAGTGGACATGGCATTGGCTCGTGGACTGATCGGCGGTCCGATCGTCCGAACAGGATTTGGCTACGACATCCATCGCTTCTCTTCGGACCCGCATCGAGCGATGATTTTGGGCGGAGTGAAGTTCGATGGTACTGGCCTTGATGGCCACTCCGACGCCGATGCTTTGCTTCATGCGGTGGTCGATGCGATCCTTGGCGCCGGCGGTTTAGGAGATATTGGCCAGCATTTTCCGAACACCGATCCCAGGTGGAAGGATTGCTCTTCCTCACACTTTCTTAAAGAAGCAGTCCGATTGGTGCGTGAACGGGGTTGGTCGATCCTGAACATGGACGCAACCGTGGTGGCCCAGATGCCAAAGGTGATGGTCCGGGCAGACGAAATCCGGCAAGTTATTGCTGAAGCCTGCTCCGTCGGTCCCACAGCGGTGAGCATTAAGGCAACGACCAACGAAGAGTTGGGAGCGCTGGGGCGCGGAGAGGGACTTGCCGCGTATGCTGTCGCAACTCTCCGTGAATCTTAATTGGACCCGGTAAGGGTTAGCAACCCAACTTCAGTGCAGCCCTTCTCTTTAAGGGCGATCGCGCATTGCTCTGCAGTATTTCCGCTGGTGGAAACGTCGTCGATCAGTAATACACTCCGCCCATTCGCTTTATCATTGGCCGAAAATG
>DATFHI010000188.1:0-6765 GCA_035248525.1 Fimbriimonadaceae bacterium
AGGAATGGGATATTTGTGGCAATGCCGCCCACTTCGAACTCCTGGAGCGCAGTACGGAGCTTTCTTACGGCGTCCCCTCGGTCCTTTCCAGTAATGATTAATTTGGCCAGAAGAGGATCGTAGTAGGGCGACACCGCGAAGCCGGCATAACAGTGCGTCTCCATTCTCACCCCACGCCCGCTTGGGGCGATCCAGTGAGTGATGCAACCCGTGCTGGGTGCGAAATCCTTGTCAGGATCCTGAGCAGTAATGCGCGCCTCGATGCTGTGGCCTTTCAGTTCGACGTCCCGTTGAGAAATGGGCAGTTTCTCCCCGGATGCGATACGAAGCATTAGATGTACAAGATCTAATCCCGTGACCTCTTCGGTGACGGGATGCTCCACTTGCAAACGCGTGTTCATCTCCAGGAAGTAGAAGCGATTATCCTTGTCGACCAAAAACTCAACTGTGCCGGCATTTTGGTATCCCACGCTCTTCGCGACTCGTACCGCGGCATCTCCCATCTTCTTTCGGACCCGCTCCGGAAGTCCGGCATAGGGCGCCTCTTCGACGATCTTTTGGTGACGCAAATTCTGGATGGAGCACTCACGTTCCCCAAGGTGGATCATGTTGCCGTGCTGGTCGCCAATCACTTGAATTTCAACATGGCGAGGTTCGAGCACGCACTTCTCAACCAGCATTTCGCCTGACCCAAAGCTGGCCTGGGCTTCCGCCGAAGCGGTTTTCCACAGTCCGGCAAGCTCGTCTGGCGTGTCTACGCGGCGAATGCCTCGGCCACCGCCTCCAGCCACGGCTTTAAGCAGCACCGGATAGCCAATCTTCTCCGCTACCCGCAGGGCTTCGGCATCGGTCGGAACCGCTCCATCTGACCCGGGAACAACAGGACATCCCGATGCGATCGCCGCTGCTTTAGCTTTGGCTTTGTCGCCCATCGCCTCGATCGCCGCGGTTGGGGGACCAATGAACTTGACCCCCAGCGACTCGAGCGCTACGGAGAAGTTTGGTCGCTCGGAGAAGTATCCGTAGCCGGGGTGAACGGCGTCAGCACCGGATATTTGGGTCGCCATGAGTACGTTGGCCAGGTTCAAATAGCTGTCTGTGTTCGTGCCATGCCCAACGCAAATCCGCTCATCCGCCAATTTGACATGGAGAGATTCCTGGTCGGCTTCGCTAAAAATAGCAACGCTTTGAATTCCCATTTCTCGGCAAGCCCGGATCACTCGACAGGCGATTTCACCTCGGTTGGCAACGAGAACCTTCTTGATCATTAGTATTTTCCGTGGCCGGGATGAATGCAGCGGACTTCGCCAGTCTCGGGGTTGTAGCTATAAGGTTCTTTGCCTTTGCCCATGGGGCAGCCATAGAAGTCGGACCCGAGCCGAGTTTCTTCGAGCGACGCCGGCCATTGATCGTCGTTGTTCATCCGGGCAATTCCCAATGAAAGCCGCAGTTGGTTCAGGTTGCTCTTGCAAACCGTGTCTTCAGCTCGCGCCTTAACTAGTCCCGGAATGGTGGTCCCCCGCCCGTCGGCCCGAGGGGATTGTCCGCCGCCGAATGCGCCTGAGCCTTTCATCATGACGACGGCTAAGATCGCAATGATGACGATGACGATTAGACTCGCTGCGAGAGTCTGTCCGCGTTGGAGATACTTCATGGCTTCACCTTGGCCAAGACCTGGCCGTACTGAACGGGGTCGCCTTCCTTTGCCAAAACTTCGATAACCACTCCCGAAACCGGGGATTCTAAATCGTTCGCTAGACCCAATGCGGCAATGGAGGCCACGACGTCGCCTTTTTCGATGGTTTGGCCGACTTCTAGCTTGGCCCCGTCGGCCCGGTAATAACCCACGTGATTGGCCCGAATGTAGATTTCGTCGCCAGCCAAAATGGACTCTGGCTCAGTGGACGAGAGGGTCGATTGTTTAACGGATACTCGTTCGAGGGTTGCCCTAAATTGAGCTTCGCCGTTCGCGATTTCGACTTCGGCGAATCCATGGTCGCGCGCCACCTGCAAGGCGTGCTTCACGACTTCCGCATCGATGCTTGCCATGGGTTGCGAATTTTACCATTCCCAAGGATCTGAACTTAAAAAGAAGGAATGCTTCGGTTGAGGGTTTGAAGCATTCCTTGGAGAGGAGAAAGCGTTTCTTTTAAAAACGCATTGATCGGCCGCCTTTCTATACGGCGACTCTCGTTACCTTTAAAGACTTCTATTTATCCAATTCGATTCCATTTAGGGACGAAATTATCAGGAGCTCCCGAAAATTACCTGCCATTGAACCTACGCGGCATGGAACGAAAGAATTGCGCAACGATATCGACAAGAAACCGGGTGGAATGCGGGGATTTCTGCCGATACAAATTCTTGGATGAGCGTTGGAGGGACAATGGCGAGCGAAATGAAGCTTGGACCGGTCGAGTTTTCGGCGGTTCGAGAAATTACCAATATAGGTCTTGGTCACGCCACCAAGGCGCTTTCGGACATGACGGGGCGAGCGTTTACCATGTCGGTGCCCGACATCGAGTCGCTAACCCTTGAAGAAGTCCCTGAGATGTTGGGTGGAAGCGAATACCAAGCCGCTGGAATTTACATGCCGATCGGCGGGGATTTCACCGGTCACATTGCCTTTTTGATGTCTTGGCCTTGCGCCCAGGCTTTGTGGCGAATGGTGCGCGGTTCCGGACCCCAAAGCAGTCTTGAAGTGTCCGAAATGGACGCTTCCGCAATGCTCGAGATCGGAAACGTGCTTATCGGAAGTTTTCTAAATGCTCTGTCAGATTCGGCGGGGCTTTCTATGGTGGCAACCCCACCTTATCTTGCTGTTGAAATGTCTTCGGCGATTCTGGATTCCATTGTTTGTGAAGCAAGCATTGGAGAACATGTCGCACTGGCGTTAAGGACTCAAATCCATGACACGGAAGGGGCCATGGAAGGATTCTTTGTCTTCATACCCTCGGTCGGCGGCCTTAAGCACGTCTTCGCCACGTTGGGAATTCAGGAGGCTGCATAAGCTATGTCGGTAACTACTAGCGCCGTTCTGGTCGGAATGGCCGAAATTCAAGTCGTGAAGGGTTCGGGACAGCTAACATGCCTCGGACTTGGGAGCTGTGTCGGACTTTGCGGTCTCGATCCCGTCACCGGAGTCGCGGGGATGGCTCACATTATGTTGCCGGAAGCCTTCCCGGGCAAGGGCGAGGATAAACCTGGCAAATTCGCGGATACCGGCGTCCCGGCGCTGATCGACGCCATGGCAAAAGCCGGCGCCGATCCCCAGCGAATCGTTTTCGCGATGGCCGGCGGAGCTCAAGTTTTCAAATTCACAGCGAATCCAGAGTCCAAGCTGGATATCGGAACCCGAAACATTCAGGCCACAACCAAGAAGCTCGCCGAAATGGGCGCTCGAGTCCTTGCCAAAGAAACTGGCGGCGACATTGGCCGCACGATTAAATTGTCCGTTGAAACGGGTGAACTGACTGTTCGCTCAGTGGTTGCCGGGGAGAAGGCTTTATGCAACTTGAAGGCCTAAACGATATGGTCGGCGATCATACTTTGCGCCTCGAAGATATCGTGGCGAAGACAAGCGACCTTCCGGCGCTGCCAGCGGCTGCTCTCGCGGTCATGAGGGAAACCGACTCCCCAACCGGCACCGCGCAAAGCATCGCCAAGTATTTGTCTCAAGACCAGGCGTTGACCGCGCGAATCCTGCGGCTCGCCAACAGCGCCTATTACGGTTTGTCTCGGCAGATCATGGACGTGCCCGATGCCGTGGTTGTCCTGGGAATGCGCTGCATTCGAAATCTCTGCATGGTTGCTTCCACCTATCCGTGGATGACGAAGCCCCTGAAAGGTTACGGACTTGGCCCGAAAGAGATGTGGACGCACTCGTTCGCGGTTGCCGTCGGCGCCGAACTGGTTGCTCGAAAGTCTCGCTCTACCGCGAGTGACCAAGCCTTTACCGCCGGCCTCTTGCATAACCTCGGCAAAGTTGCGCTGAGCATTTGGCTAGAAGAAAAGCTAACGGGAATGGTGGCGATTGCCTGTCGAGAGGAACTTACCTTTGACCAGGTGGAAAGAAAAGTACTCGGATTCGACCATTGCGACGTAGGCGCGCACATGGGTGAAGTTTGGAATTTGCCAAGGCCCTTGGTCGATGCTATGCAGCATCACCACAACCCGGCAGCGTGCGAACCCGCAAACCCGCTGGTGGACTGTGTGCACATCGCCGACTACTTGACGATGAGCATGGGCTTGGGCCTGGGTGGCGATGGTCTGCGATACGACTTCCAGGAGGCCTCGCTCGAGCGGCTTGGCTTATCCTCGGCGAACTTTGACGAAATGGCGGAAGAGTTTATGTTCGAATACAACAAGCACGAACGGCTGTTCGAAGAGAATCAATAACCAAAACCTAAGGAAGGGAAACGAAAATCATGTCGAAACGAATACTGATCACGGATGACGCTCTCTTTATGCGCGTCACGCTGAAAAATATCCTTACCCAGAATGGATTCGAAGTCGTGGGTGAGGCAAGCACGGGGGCTGAATCGATCGAACTATTCAAATCGTTGAAGCCCGACTTGGTTACGATGGACATCACCATGCCGGAGATGGATGGCATCGAAGCCCTGAAGGAGATCCGCGCGATCGATCCTCAGGCAAATGTCGTGATGTGCACGGCTATGGGCCAGAAAAATATGGTCGTAGAAGCCATCCAAGCTGGCGCCAAGGACTTCATCATCAAGCCATTTCAAGCTGAACGCGTGGTTGAAGCCGTAACCAAGCTACTCGCTGCTTAAGAAACGTCCGCCCAGGCTTTATTTGGGCGGACGATTACTTGTATTAATGGGCGGTTGCTTTCATGAGGTCGATATCGACCGCGGCCGCGCCTTTTCGTCCGGGCAAGATTTCAACCTTTAGCCGAATGGTGTTGTCGGCTCCGATGTATTCGGCGCCGCTCAGGTTATTGGCCAAAATGTCCGAATAGTTGTGCTTGAGGGTGCCGGTGGCGATCTGGCGCTGGCTGCCATCTACCGCGCTAATCGCATAGATCCGCAATGTCTCTTGCTGATTGCTTCGCGACTTGGCCCGCACGCGGAAGTCCACCTTTCCTTTGACCAGTGAATCTGTCCGGAAGTTGACGGCGATTGCCCCGTTACCCGATGGAATATCCACGTCAACCGGATTATTATCGGGCTTGCGAAGCTTCACATTCCCGCCGCTCGGAATGGGAATGTTTTCGAAAGTGGAGCTGATAATTGGCGCGCCCAACATCTTTGCTTCGGAGGGGTCGACTACGATAAATCCGGCATTGATGTCGGAGATGATCACGTTTCCACTCGGGAATCCAGCCCAGGTTCCCCACGCGCCCTGAAATTGGAAACCATCGCCATTGAACGTGTCGAAGAAACCGGTCTCCTTGGGCGACAGGGGGTTGCCCACGTCATATACCCGCAGTCCTTCTTTATAGGCAGACAGCATCAGGAATCCATCCTGGATCATCGAGTTGTGATCGATGGTCTTGAGGGGATTCACAAATGGCGTCTTCGCGACGGGAGCGCTGAGATTCGTGACGTCCAGGATCAATGTGGTCGTATTGGCCGAAATTCCGTTCGCCTCATCCAGCTCATCGTTGACGAGCAACGTGCGGCCATCGGGGCTCAAGGAACCGCTGTGGCAATAAAAGTTGGTCTGGTTGAAGTACCGCGTGAAGCTTAATTGCTCCAACTTGGGAATGTGCAAACCTTGTGCGTTGACCGTCGTGGTGAAATCAATAATGTAAACGCCGCCGTCGGCGCCATTTGCGCAAAATGCGAAGCAAATCTCCTTGCCCGCGTATGTTCCGGATGTGAATTTCTTAAAGAACGAGTCGTGAACGTACTTCGTAGTCCATGAGCCGACCGGAACGGGGTTGACGGGATCTTTGCAATCGTATACCCGCAGTCCATTTACGTCGCCGCCATTGACCACGATCAAATTGCTGCTGGGCACGGCCTGGATCGTGTGTCCTCGGGAAAGTCCGTTCACCTGGAGGGTGTTTGCCAATTCGACGATATTCGAGTCCACCTGCGTGAGGTCGATGATCTGGACTCCGCCGCCGGCTTCGGTCGTTGCGTAGGCGTAATTGCCAAGCACGCAGACCTCGTGCCAGCTAGAAACCCGCCCGGGGATGTGGGCCACGATGCGCGGATTGGTGGGATCCGTAATCTCGATGATGGAGTTTCCGTTCGACTGACCCATGATCGCGTATTCCCGTCCGCTGGGCGACACGTATCCTGCGCAGCCGCTTCCCGAAGTTGGATGCGATTCAATCGGCGGCAGTTGGGCAAGCGTCAGTTGGCCAAGGAAGCGCACTTTATTCCTCGGCAATGCCTGCGCGTTTACAAGGCATGCGCCAAGCGAAAGGACGATGAAGGGAAGGATTCGTATATTCATGACGTTCATTGCTTGGAAATCGTGATGGCCGAAGCATCGAGCTTGGCCGAATGGTCGAATTCGATGTGGCGGCCACGAATTACGCGGATTCGAACTTGGTCTCTTTCCGTCCGCTTTTTGGCATCGATCAAAGTGATCTCGACTTGTCTCGATTCACCCTGAAAAGTGCCAGATCCGGTTACAACTAATTTGTTACCGATAAAGCTTGAGCGGGAGATTTCATTCAGGAAGATAACCGCTTCTTGCTGCCCGTCCTCCGTAACGCCGCCCAGGTCCTTGAGCACGAACATAAGGTCGGAGCTGGAGGTCTTCCCGAGTTTGATTTCGCCGGAAATG
>DATFHI010000189.1:0-5273 GCA_035248525.1 Fimbriimonadaceae bacterium
AGGGCAGCCGGAGCGTCGTGGGATTGGCTCTGGGGATGGCAGCGCTTTTCTTTGCAATCGTTGCAATCCTCATCAACACTCCGATCCTGTTTTATATGGGTACGGCCCTGATCGCGACGATTGGGGCGAGCCGGTTGCAGGCTTGGTTATCCGTTAGGGGGTTGCGTTTTCAGCGCGAGGCGCCCGATGCGGCAAAGGTTGGAGATGTAGTCACGATTCAAATTGTAGTGTGGAGCGAGCGCAAGCTGCGGCGCCCGCTGGTTACGGTGTCGGATGCTTTGCCTGGTCGGCTCTACTATGCAGACAAAACGGTTTCGACGCCAATTGCCCCGGCTTTTGATTTGCCGATACGGACCCAGTACCAATTTCGACCGCTTCGTCGCGGAGTATTCAGATGGAGCGGCATCGAAGTCGTGGGGACGGACGCTCTTGGCCTGGTAGTGATGAGCAAGACCTATCAGACCGATCCCGTGGAATTGACCGTGTTGCCGCGCCCGATTCCCATTCAAGTCGAGTTGCCAGTAGCCATGGGCTGGGGAATTAGCGAAGCGGAGAGTGGCCAATCTCGGGGAGCGGGACTGGAGCCGAGGGGTGTACGGGAGTATTCCTCCGGCGACTCGCTTCGGCATGTGCATTGGACGTCCACTGCGAGAAGGGGGCAATTGCTGGTCAAGGAGTTCGAGGCAGGCAGCCATTCCGCGGCCTCGATTATGTTGCAGAGGGCGCAAGGGTCCGAGCTGGGGTCAGGAGCGGACACCAGCCTGGAGAGAATGTGCGGAAATGCCGTTTTTCTCGCTGAACGCTTGATGCAGCAAGGCTCGATGGTGTGGTTTCCTGGCTTGGAGGAGAAGCCGAGACGATCGAGCGGTACAGAGCGGCTGAATGAGATTTACGAATTGGTGGCGAAGATCCAGGCGGATCGCCCGACCTCTTTGTCGGATGAAATTTCTGCATTGTTGCCAAATCTTCCGCCGGGCAGTTTGTTGATTGTGATGATTTCAGTACCCGATCCAGGTTTGGTGGGTTTGGGTCGGCAACTCAAAGGTTTGGGGATCCAGATGGTGACGTTGGTGTATGCAGAGCCGCGTGGAAATAGGCCATCTGAGCAAAGAGCCAATACATCTCGGAAGGAGATCGAGGACTTGCCCATGGCGAATTTCATCGGCAACTTGGAATCGGTCGGCACCATCGTCCACCGGGTCGACGCAGAAGGAGAATCACAGTGAGTCGCACGCAAGACCAGTACGCCGACCTGTACCCTTCGGGCTTTGATTACCTGCTCACTGGAATTGCCTGCGCTTTGACGTCATATTCAGCGGGTGTGTCTGTAACCAGCCCCACAATTGGATGGATTTTCGTGATCATTTGCGCGCTCGGCACGTGGATCAGCTACTCCGTCATGACGTTCGTTCGCGGTTCTAAATTTGCAGAGTGGAATGGATTTGTATACACCGGCGGGATTATAGTTGCATTTTTCTCGTCCAGAGCTTTGGTCGAGCTTCTTCCTGAGAACCCATTCCGAGCACAGATTTTCGTGTGCGGATTACTGTTGTGGATGTTGGCATTTGGCTCGTTCCTTATTTGGAGCGACCAAACGCTTCTCTTCCAAGCCGTTCCAAGCATCGCCATATTCGGTCTAGTTGGCTGTTACGACACGTATCGCGACGCGGTTTGGCTTTTCTTCGGCTTCCTTCTGTGCTTTGCCACTATGCTTGCCAGAGTGCATGGCAGAACCATGTTGAGGCAGGCAAAAGAGTCTGGCTACAGCCAAACGGGCGACCGCATGGACCGATCCGCGACCGAATTGGAGAGGATGCGAAGCGGGCCTTGGAGGTGGGTGGCAGGCCCTCAGTGGGCGCTTGGATCTGCATTCGTGGTTATCTTGTTCAGTTTTATTGGCGCCCCGCTGATTCGAGAATCTGTCCAAGGCGTTGCCGGTGCGGTCCGAGTTCAAACGCCAATCACATCGCGGAACAATGGTCCGGTTCCGGTTGGTCCCGACGCCACCACAATGTCAATTGGCAGGGGACCCAATCAGGTTTCGGATCTACCGGCCTTTAGAGCAACCCTCGATCGTCCCCGGTACTTACGGACGGGAACATACCAAATTTACACAGAAGATGGTTGGCGGTCTCTTAGTTCCGGCCTTGTCGGAGATAAGTCAGACGCTGTGCTTGCCCGCTCAACTGACCGGGGAGCGATTCGCAATATTCGCAACAAGAGGGAGATCGAGTTTGCAATCGAACCTTTGACTTCCAGGCTGGGCTCGGTTCCCATTCCAGGTGAACTGAATCAAATTGAACCGTTTGAGCCATTGAGTATTCGAATGGACGCAACTCTGGCGATCAATCAAACCGGCCTGGCAAGCATATTCCACGGAAAATCGATTGTGGATGCGGATTCAGCCGAGCCCAAGAATGCTCTCAGGAAATTGCCCGACGGCCAAGAAGTGCTTTTGTCCACGCAAAACATCCCGCCGACGGTCTTCAATTTGGCCAATCAAGCGGCTGCGTCCGGGAAAACGGATTACGAGCGCGCGCAACTGATTAAGCAAGAAATTGCCCGGAGAGTCAAGTACAACCTCAACGCGGAAGCAACGCCCTCTGGTCGGGATCCTGTCGAAACCTTCCTATTTGATACCAAGGAGGGATATTGCGACCTATTCGCTTCTTCCATGACTCTGATGGCGCGGTGCGTCGGAATTCCGTCGAGGCTGGTGGTTGGCTACTATCCCATTCTTCAAGGGCCGGATGAAAGTGGGCGGTACACCCTGCACGATTCCGAGCGACACGCATGGGCCGAACTGTACTTTGAAGGGCACGGTTGGGTGGTGTTCGACGCGACGGAAGATGCGGAAGCAGTTCCCGGTGGCGAATTGGGGAGCAATAACACCGGCTCCATGGATGGGGCAGGCATTTTCAAGCAAGTTGTCGAGGTCGCGATCGGACTCGGCGTCCTTATTCTCATTTTCATCACGGTCAAGGCGTATTTGCAGAGTTTGAAAGCAGGTCCTGCCCGCACGGATCTGGACCGAGAGTATCTGAAGTTCGCTGGAGCGCTGGCGCGGGCAACGGGGAGAGTTCGGGCATTTGATCAGACCCCTCGGGAATATGTTCAGCAATCGGTAGCCGCGCCCAGGTCTTGGAGTGAAATGGCATCGCGGCTCAACGCAAAGTTCGAGCGGTATTTTTACTCGGTGGCGAGCCCCGGACGGGAAGAATTGAAGTCGCTTCGACGCGACGTTGCCGAGTTTCGAAAGGAAGTTAAGACGGCGTCCAAGGTAGCCTAGAAGCGTGGCGTTCTCCCTGGAAAAAGCACTGGCTTCGCGCGTGGTTTTTCTGGGCGGAGCCGAACCGATTTTGAGGTCAAGAGCGTTGCAGGAGTGCGTGAGCGCGGCGACCCTGGAAGATGATTTCGACCTGCAGGTCATGGAGGCCAGCGAATCCAGTCCGACGGAATGGAGCGCGGCAGCAGGCACCGCGCCATTTCTCTCAACCCGCAGAACCGTTATCGTGAGGCATCTATTGCGTTGCGACGCGGAGGATATATCCAGTTGGAAGCACCTTCCTGAGTCTGCTTTCTTGGTGTTGGTTGCGGATGAAGAATCGGGCGATGAATCGAGACTGGGCCGGGTCAAATCGCAGTGGGAAAAAGCTGTATCCGGGGTGGGCGGATACGTAGAGAGCTTCAAAACCGAATCAAAGGATTTGCTCGATAGCATTCGGCAGGAAGCGGCGAAGTTTGGCAAAAAGCTATCACCGAAGGGCGCGGAAACACTGGCCGAAATGTGCGGCTCAAACCTTTCCCGTTCACTCGAAGAAGTGGAAAAGCTTGCGCTCTATATCGGGAAGGCGGAGCAAATTAGTGAAAGCGACGTTCGCACCGTGGCAATTCCATCACGGGAGTGGAATGTGTTTCGAATGATCGACTCGGCCACTCAGGGGGATGCCTCGGAGGCGTTGCGCCAGTTGCGAATTTTGGTGGGTTCGGCTACGAAGGCGGAAGAAGCGGCATTCCGTAGCATCTTGCCGGTGCTGCACCGTCAGTTGAAACTGGTGTGGCAGGCGAAAGTTATTCAGGAATATAAGGCAAATCCGGCCAACGTTTCCACCGATGTACAGGCGATACTGCCCACGAATCCGCCTTGGGAGAGCCTTCATTCCTTTGTTCAAAATAAGGCGATGAAGTTGGCTCGCAGTACGTCCTTCTCGACACTTGCCGCTTGTTTGGATGTGGTCTCCGATGTCGATGCGAAGCTGAAGGGCATGCTGCCCAGTTACTCGGCGATGGACACGTTAGACCAGATGTTACTGAAGCTCGTGGAGTTGCTAAGGCCCAGCTACGCCGCTACGCGCTGACTCGATAGCGGACGTCGGGAAGGCCTTGGATTACTGCACGGCCGGAGTCGACGATGCACATCGCTTCTCCCGGGCGCACAATGTAGTCCGTAGCATCTCCTTCCAGGGTTACGTAAGCAGCTCCTTCGATTACTTGGAGCTTAAGCGGTCGCAAGGGTTGCAGAGTCTCTGCCTCGCGGTTCTTTAACGATTCAAGTCTCTTACTCAAAGCAGTCATTTCTTTCCTCAACCTCACTATGGGGCACCACCTCGTTTCTACGTAAGCGGCAGACACGGAGTACAATGAGAAGTACAGTTACCTAGGACTGACTGTGTTCCCGAGAATTGTATTCTTCTGTGCCTTACGAATTCAGGTTGATGTGCTTAAATTGCATCCATGTCTGCAATCGGACAACGACTTTATGAGCGAGTAGCGACGCGGGTTCGCGAACAGATCGACCGGAGGACTTATCGTCCGGGCGATCGGCTGCCATCTGTGAGGGAACTGAGCCGGGCATATAAGGTCAGCATCACAACTGTACTGGACGCTTATCGTCTGCTCGAAGACCAAGGCTTCATCCACCCCCGCCCTCAATCGGGCCACTATGTCCGTTCGCGACCCTCGGCCAATGCGTCGGAGCCAGATCGAACCCGGCCCAAGTTTGAGCCGGCGGAGTTCCGGCGTGAAGTGCTCCTGGAGCAGATCATGGCGGACGCTTATCGGGACGGCATGACAAGTCTTGCGTTCGCGACTCCCAATCCGGCGTTGCGACCAGTCGCGAAGCTTAACCGCATCACCGCACAAGTCATTCGCGATATGCCCACCGAGGCTTACGGTTATATGCAATCGGGTGGTTACGAGCCGTTGAAGGAGCAAATCGCGCAGCGACTTTTCGAAGCGGGTTGCTCGGTTTCTCCGAACGACATCACGATCAC
>DATFHI010000190.1:0-3675 GCA_035248525.1 Fimbriimonadaceae bacterium
CCTGCTCGATATGCCAGACGCTTTCAATTTTGGGCGCCTGTCGAAGCGTAGCGATCACAGAACAGTACTTCTCATCCGTTAGCTCGATCGCGCGAGCCACGGCGGCCGGGTCGACGTTCTCACCCTTGACGACATGTCTAACCGTAATACTTAGGAAAGGCCGTGGCCACTGTCCAGGCGGAATTCTTTCTCCTTCCACTTCCACTCTGTAGCCAGTCACCTTCTGCCGCTTCTTGGCGAGGATTCCGATGACATCCATCGCACTGCAAGCGGCAATCGAAGATAGCAGCGCTTCCACCGGCGTTGGTCCTTTGGATTCCTTACCCTCTTCTGGGTAAGCGTCCATGACGAACGTATTGCCGCTGGGAGCGTGCGCGACGAATTCCATGTCGCCATTCCACTTTACGGTAACCACGTCGAAATTATGGCGAGCCTGCCACAAGCCCACGGACGTATGGCTAAGCTAATTCAAATGCGGTGACGGTATTGCTGTATGTCCCGGCATAAATCCGTCGGCCTTCGGCTGCCGGCGAGGCCAAGAAATGACCGATGGGCATCCGTGTCTGCTTTAAGAGATTTCCGGTGGTGTCGTCGAAAATGGATAGGAGCGATCCAACCGATCCAATGGCGACGAATCCATCTCCAAGGGCCGGGGAAGAGTCGTAGATCACCGAGCCCGTCTTCCCTATCCAAATCAATGATCCATCTGCCGCAGAGACGCATCGGAGTTCGCCTATATCACCAAGTCCGCCCACATACACTTTTCCGTTGCGTATGCGCGGCGACGAGTGGCCATACTTGTCCGTCTTCGACGAAACCATCCAAAGTTGCTCGCCGGACTTCGCATCGAAGCAGAAAAGTCCATTTCCATTAGCGGGCACGTAAATCTTCCCTTCGTACAGACAGGGTCCGCCAATAGCGGGTGACCAGGCAAAGGTTCGGGGAAAGCACGGCTGCCGCCAAACCAAGCTTCCGGAATCCACCGTTAGTGCATAGACGTGGCTGTCCCAGGCGCCGATGTAGAACCGCTCACCATCCGTCGTGGCGTGGGTCTGAGCGAACGCGGTGTTGCTTTTCGGCATCTCGTAGACCCACTTTGTTTGCCCAGTGTTGCGGTCCACCGCGTAGAACTTGCCGTCCCCGCTCGCAACGCAAACGACCTCCCCAGCAACTGCCGCCGAAGCATACACCGGCCCCTCCGTTTTCAGTCTCCACAACTCCTTCCCCGAGTCCTTGGAAAAGGCATAAAAGTTTGCATCCGCGCTCCCGACGTACACCCGATCTCCGTCGATGACGGGGGATGAGTGGCAATACCGGCCAGTTTTTGCCTTCCAAACCACCTTTCCGCTGTTTTTATCGAGGCAGTTCAGACTGCCATCCATGCAGGAAACGAAGAGCCGGTTTCCGTCGATCTTGACGTGAGACATCACTCCGCCACTCAGCTTCGTTCGCCAGAGTTTTTTCAGCCCGTCGGTCTCGGTCTCCACAATGTACGTGCTTTGATTGCCAGTTTTTGGATCACGCAGTTCGACTACTTGCTGGCCGCCGGATTCGCCAAGCAACATCGCAAGACTTGGCGCAGTTGCGACTGTCAGCCACTTTCCGTATCCGGTACGCACTTGAGCTCCTTCCGCGACTGCAGATTCATAAGCCTTTTCTAACGGGAGTTGCCCAATTGCCCAGACGGGTCGCTTTGCCGACGATGGGCTAAGCGGCACCCTTGTGATCAATCTCAGATTCGGACGTTGCGTCGTACGGCGGGACAATCTCACTTCACCCTTGTCGAAATCGACCTCCACTTTCTCCCATGAACCCTGATACAACCCCTTGTTCATGGTGTTCGTAATTCCATCCCAATTCCAAAGGAGGTCGCTGTGCCCATGGGCGTTGAGGATGATTTTGATGTTGTACGGCTCGATAATCTTCCGCAGTTCTTCCTCGTTATCCACCATGACCGCATCCCGGCCAACCCAGTGATGCGTGGCGAGAAATACAGGATCACGGCGGCCTATGGACTTTAATTTTGCTTCCAGCCATTTCAGTTGCTCCGCTTCATAGTGCCCCCAATGGCTAAGCGGAACGGTGCTGTCCAGGATCAAGAAGTGCACGCCGTTGTGGTCGAAATAGCTATAGGGATCGCCCAACTTCTCCCTGAATATCTTCACCCCCTGCGGCGACCATCGTACGTCATGGTTGCCGGCGGTGTCGTGAACCTTAATTCCAAGTTCCCGAACAAGCATCTGGTAGTTGTCAAATTCCCCTGCCCAACCGTAATCGGTTACGTCGCCGCCATTGATCGCGAAAGCCGGCTGCAACGCTTTGATTTCATTGAACATTAGCCGATTCTCTTCGATGTTCCCCTGGAGACGCACGTGGGTATCGCTGAAAAAAGCGAACGTAAAGGATCGGTCGTCGTTCCAGGCGTTTGCGAATCGAGTGAGGGGAGCAAGTCCAGCGGCGGCGCCAGCTTTTAAGATGTCTCGGCGGGTAATCGGGTTCATAGCAAAACTCCTGCTCAGGGCAGTGTGGATTGGAATCGTTCCCGAACGCCGTTCGACGTCGAACTCGAACTCAGTTTACGCCAAGTCCGCACCAAATTCATCTGTCCGCAAAGATTCAGGTCGGGTGATTTGCGTTTCCATGTGGTAGTACTCCGACTCTTCACTCGAGAGATTGAATGCCTGCATTGCCTCAAGGACATGCAATGCGAGTTCTCCACTGGCCCGGTGTGGCCGCCCGGTCTTAATCGCGTGCGCGATATCCAACACGCCGATACCACGGCTGTTTTGGGCAAAGGGCATTTCAAGCGGTACCGTCGACCAAGACTGCTCTCCGCGCTTTCGAACGGATACTGTGTCGCCAAAGCTGTTCGGGTCCCCGACAAGCAACGAGCCCTCAGTGCCATGAACGATAAGCGGAGCGAAGTCGCCGAACCAGACATCGAAACTCTGAACGACCATACCGATCGCGCCCGATTGGAATTCAATCGTCCCCGCAATATGGGTTGGAGTTTCCACGTCGAAAACCTTGCCAGATTGAGGTTGGCTGGTGATCGTCCGAGTTGGGAATGTAGTGCGCGATATGCCCGCCACTCGCTTAAAACCGCCCATCAAAGTGGCTAACGCGGTCAGATAGTAGGGTCCCATGTCCAACATCGGACCGCCACCCTTTTGATAATAGAACTCCGGGGCCGGATGCCAACTTTCGTGCCCATGACACTGCATGTGGGCCTCACAGGCAATCGGCTCACCAATGGCGCCTTCATCGATGAGCTGACGGCAAGTTTGGATTCCCGCGCCGAGGAAAGTGTCCGGCGCGCAACCCACTCGTACCCTCTTTGCTTCTGCCTTTTGAAGAATCTGCTTTCCATCCTCAAAATCAATGGCGAGCGGCTTCTCGTTATAGACATGCTTTCCCGCTTCGATTGCCGCTAGCGCTACGCTGGCGTGAGCATTCGGAATGGTCAAGTTGAGAACCAAATCTATGTCCGGACTCGATAGGAGGTCGCGGGTAGAGAGAACCTGCGGAACTCCATATTTCTCCGCCGCTGCCTCGGCTCGTGCGGTCTCCAAGTCGCTGCACGCAGCCACGTCCGTCCCGCGATAGGCAGTCAGGTTCTGAAAATAGATGCCGCTGATATTCCCGCATCCGACGACGCCAACCCTCAAAGGTTTC
>DATFHI010000191.1:0-3505 GCA_035248525.1 Fimbriimonadaceae bacterium
TAATCGATTTCCTCAGTCGTGCCGACGCTGACCCGCAAGCAATTGGGCGCGCCAAGGACGTCGCCCGGCCGGACGATTACTCCCAACTCCAAAAGCCGTTCGAATATGGGTCTCGAAGGCCGCCCTAAGTCAGCGAATATGAAGTTCGCGAAGCTGGGAAATGTCTTGGCTCCGTAGCTTTCAAAAATTGCTCTTAACCTTTCTAGGCCAGATCGGTTGTTTTCCACCGTTCTGCGAATGTGATCGTCATCCTGCAGGGCCGCAACTCCTGCCACCTGGGCCAGGGCATTTGCATTGAACGGCTCGCGAACTCGCTGAATCGCGTCCGCAATTGCTGGTGGGGCGAATCCGTATCCAAGCCGGATACCAGCCAATCCGTACGTTTTGGAAAGCGTGCGGAGGCCCACCACATTCGTCGCCCCGGACCGAATGTAATCCGCGGAATTGGGGAAATTAGGCTCGTCTGCGGCGAATTCAAAATAGGCTTCGTCGAGGACCACCGTAACATGAGGAGGTAAGGCTGACAGGAAAGCGTCAAACTCCTCTCGATAAACCAAGGTTCCGGTGGGATTATTGGGGTTGGCGATGAAAACGAGTTTCGTCCGGGAAGTTACCGCCCCCAACATCGCCGGGAGATCGTGACGGGCGTTTTCATCCAACGGTACCGGTACAAGTCGGCTGCCGGCTAAGTGCGCAGCCGCATCGTATCGCACAAATGACGGATTTCCAACGACCACTTCGTCATCCGGTCCCTCTAGAAATATGAGCCCGAGGAGATGAATGAGCTCGTCCGATCCGTTTCCAACGAGCACTTGGTCGTAGGGAATACCGAACTTCTCGTTGACCGCCGAGCGAAAGTCGTAGGCCGCGCCATCGGGATAAATGTGGGCATTTTCAGCCGCCGACTTTAAGGCTAGAACCGCTTTAGGCGACGGCCCGAGCGGATTTTCATTGCTGGCCAACTTCACGACTCTTTCCAATCCAAACTCGCGCTGGACTTCGGAAATGGGTTTGCCAGGGGAGTAGGGGGTGAGTTGATAGACGGCGGATCGAATGGGAGGGCGCATCCCCTCCTATTTTGGCAGAGTCCCCGCTATGGGCAGATGAGCCCTTTCGGTAACGTCCTGCACCGTCCCGGAAACCCGCATGAGTCGATCTTCCAGCACCGACGGTGTCGATTTGATCCTCAACACGCGCCACTGGCCCGATGGTTTTCGATATCGAAGAATTCCGTCCACGCTTGCCAAGGCCTCGTACAGGCGTTTGCGCATTGCAAGCAACTTGGGTCGATCATCCTCATGTAAACGCTCTAAGAAGTCGTCGGACCGCATCGGCGGCGCGCTTGGGATCACCCCAAAGATCGTGAACAGGTTCTCCGACCATTCAAATCTTTGCTCATCAAGATCTTCAATGTAAGAGCCGAAATCTCCAAGTGCTTCGGCGGCGCGAAGCTGCTCATTTCTGCGCTCCAATTCGTCGGTGATTCGTCTTTGCTCCGTGACATCTTGACAAGTTCCGACCAAGCGGACGACGACTCCCCTTCGCATTTCGGTCGAGCCACGGGCTTCGATCCACTTAATCCGGTTGCCGAACTGCAAACGATAGTTCACTTTGAAAGGCTGGCCAGTCTGCATCGTCCGATCAAACTGCTTCGTGTATTCACAAATATCGTCCGGATGCAAGCGCGCAAAGAACTCTTCCGGAGTGAACACGCCCAATTTCGGGTCACGCTCAAAAACGCGGTACAGCGCCGGCGACCAAAAAGATTTGTTGGTTGGCACTTCGAACGAGAAGGAACCCAAGCCGGCAATGAGCTCGGCCTCTTCAAGTAGGCGTTCGCTTTCCTTTAACCGCCGTTCTGTAGCTTCCTGCTCCGTGATGTCCTGAACGGTTCCGACGAGACGAATGACCCTACCCTCTTCGATAATTGGATTTGCCACCGCTCGCACGTGAATCGATTCTCCATCGGGCCGAATGTATCTATAGTCCTCGCTAAACGGTTTCCCCAGGTCGATCGCTGCCCGCACCGCCTGACCAACATGCGGAACGTCTTCAGGATGAATACGGCTCATGAACTCGTCCGCATCAAACCAACCTTCTCGATACTCCACCCCGAAGATAACGAACAGATTCTCCGACCATCTGCCCACATTTCGGGGGACGTCGTACTCGTAGCTGCCGAGCCGGGCAATCCTTTGCGCTTGACTGAGAAGGGTTGTCGAATCCTCCAATCGGTCGCGCAAAAGCTTCGATTCGTGAATTTCGGTGCACGTCACGTAGAGTTGGAGCAACCGGTCGTCTTCGCCGCGAATCCTGGAAGCCTGGGCGAGGTGCCAACGGTATTCACCATCGACGCGGCGAAGTCGAATTTCGAGGCCGTTAGGAACCTCCGCCGCCATAACGCGCTTGATCGCGGCGATAGCCAGATCGACGTCCTCCGGGTGCAAAGATTTCCGCCAAGCGTCTTCGACCGGTTCATCGCGCGACCGTCCGGTGTATTCGTAGAACCGCCGATTGTAGAAGTGCACCTTGCCCTCGGCGGACACCACGAACAGGATTTGTGGCATGGCGTCAGCCAAGTGTCGCCAACGTTGCTCACTGCTTCGGAGGGCTTTTTCAGTCGACTTCCTCAAAAGGATTTCTTGGAGGAGTACGTCCTTCTCGCTCTCCAGCGACCGCATGGCGGCCGCCGTGCTCTCTTCGCTCAGGGTTGCGACGATTTCCGCGCGAGTTGCTGCCCCAACTTTCTCCCGAATGCGCTGCCAATACGTACGCACAGTTTCCAAACTGATGGAGAGTTCGGCGGCGATTTGCTTGTCGCCCAGTCCTTGGCGAGCCAGGCCCAAGACACGTTCTTCTTGTCGGGAGAGCGGTTTCAAAGTAATGCGACCGCAAGTTAGATGTACAACATGGCGGCGGGTTACAAATGTAGCCGAAATCGCTCAAAATTGCAAATCCGTCAGCTTGTTCAGACCCGCTCGGATCTGATCTGCGGTGGGCTGATCCGGATCGATTTTCCAAGTTTGCCAGCCGTGTTGTGCGGCAGCGTCCAAATTGGATTGGTTGTCATCGAAGAAGACAATTTCATGTCCGGCAAAACCGGCCTCCCGCTCAAACTCACGGTAGGCCGCAGTATCGGGTTTTTGCACCTTCAGAATGTGCGAAGCCATCCGCAAATCTAATTTGGGGATTGCTGGAAACCGGTCGGAGAGAAGCATCTCCTCCCAATGCAACTCATTAGTGTTGGACAAGCAACCCGCTCTCATCCCCTTTTCTTGAATGGTTCGAACGAGGTCTTCGACCTGCTCATGCTGCCACAACATGATGTGGTTGTGAACTCGCGCCGCCGCCTCGCGGCCAATTTCACCTAGGTAAAGACCGAGAGAATCGAGGTATTCCGCATCGCCGACCAGCCCCGATTGATAGGGCAGAAACATGGGCGCGTCGATCAGATCAGCATCGATCGGCACCGCATCCGAAATGGCAACTCGGGCGTGCTGCGCCG
>DATFHI010000192.1:0-14452 GCA_035248525.1 Fimbriimonadaceae bacterium
GATCAATTTTGCTCCTGGACCCCTGCAGGCGACCGGTAATCCTCTCGACGTGGCGATCAATGGCGACGGCTTTTTCCAAGTTCAAAAGGGAGACGGGCAGATCGCTTACACCCGAGACGGAAGCTTTAAGCGGGACTCCAACGGTTTGCTGGTCACCAGCGACGGCTATCCAATTTTGCCAGAGATCACTGTGCCGTCGGGAGCCACCGCGATCAACGTCGGCCCCAACGGCGTCGTCTCGGCGATTCTGGCGGGCACCAATGAACCCTCCGAACTTGGGCAGATCCAGATCGCAACTTTCAGCAATCCTGCCGGCATGACACGGATCGGCCAGAACCTTTACCTGCCTGGTGGAGCCAGCGGCGAAGCTGTTCTTAGCAACCCCGGTGAAAACGGCGCGGGCGATTTAACCTCCCAATTCTTGGAAGGCTCCAACGTGCAGGTCGTTGAAGAGATGGTCCGAATGATCATGGCTCAGCGAGCCTATGAGATCAATTCCAAGGCAATTCAGACTGCCGACGACATGCTTGGCCAGTTGAACCAGTTGAAGCGCTAATGAGAACCTTGCTCTTTTTCCTGTTGCTGATCGGTGTAGCTGAAGCCCAGGTCAAGGTCTATTTGCCTGATCCCGCGGCAACCCCACTCATCGAGGTTGCTGTTCAGCCGACCAGCGAAGTCGACGGTCCGCGCGTAAAGCTCGGTCAAATTGCGAAGATCAAATCGACGGCCGATACGGCGGAACGCTTGGCGGACATCGATCTTGGACCGGCACCAATGGCGGGAATTCCCCGACCGATCGTAGCGAGCCGAATCCAGTCCGCGCTAATGGGCGCAGGTTTCAAGAGCAAAGAGTTTCGCGTGGAAGTTCCCACCAATGCCACCGTGGCTTTAAAAGTTCAAAAGGTTGAACTGGCCAAGTTCGTGGAATGCGCGTCCGTCGCAGTCAGTCAGATTGTCGGAAACCAAATACGGCTCACGAACAAGCAGCATTTTCCGGATTTCGTCGCTCCGATAGGAGAAGTCTCGCTCGAGGCGGGAAGACCTTCGAAATCCAGCACCGGATTCTCCGTCTTGGTGTCCGTCTCGGTTGATGGAAAGCGAGTGAATTCCCGCCAGATCCAATTGGAGATCGAGGGCGGTGCATCTATCTCGGTCGCCGCCGGGGCTCCCATTAAGATCTATTTGCGAAGTGCAGGTGCGACTATCGAGATTTCAGGTCGGACCCGAACAGCAGGATTTGTAGGGCAGCAGATTACGGTGACTTCGAGTACCGGATCGGTTCACCAGGCCACTGTTCTTTCCGCCACCGAGGTTGAAGTGAAGTTATGAAACTGTTGACCACACTTGTATTGATCGCCTCCGCGACATGGGCTTTTGCACAAGACCAGGATGCGGGTTCGCTTTTCAACGGAAAAATCAAGAACCCGTATTTGAGTCGGACGGCGAAGTGCGTTGGTGATATTTTGACGATCGTCGTCAGCGAGTCTTCCGCCGCGAATTATTCAGTCGCAACCCAAGCCACGAAGAAGGATGACAACAACGTCGCCAAGGCGATGCTTCCATTCCTTTCAGCGCTGAACGTGCCCTTGATCGATCAACTGCTTGGTGGGCTTTCGACGGGAGCGCAATCTTCGAACAATGGAACGGGGTCGACCACTCAGTCTGGCAAATTCAGCACCCGAGTGGCGGTGACGGTTCGCGAAGTGCAGCCGAATGGCAACATGCTTATCGAAGGGACACGCCTCATTAAGATCAACAAAGAGGAGCAGCAGATCACCTTCACCGGCATCATTCGCGAAGACGACATCCGCGCCGATAACACGATTTTGAGCGAGCGCGTAGCCGATGCCCGCATCACCAATTTAGGTAAGGGACTGGCCGCCGACCGCCAGCGCCGAGGGATCCTGACCTGGATCCTGGACTGGCTTTTCTAACGGAGTAGCGATGAAGACTTACGAAGGACTTTTGAGACTTGGATCGACCATCACGGTTGGACTAGTAATTGCAACCGCATTCAGCCAAGGTCAACCGGCGAATCGGCCCCCAGCAGATCCCAAAGGAAACCCAGGAACTGCTCTAAGCGCCGATGACAAGAAGGAAGCGAAGAGCAAGCAGGAGCGCATTCTCAACGGCGAGTCGAACGGAGTCGAAGTCCGACTCAAGGACATTGCTCGTTTCCGAGGAATCCGGGCGCAGCAGTTGAAGGGAATCGGACTCGTGACTGGATTGGCAGGTACCGGCGACTCGAAGAAGTCCGCCATCACCCGTGAACTCTTCGCCAACTATTTCAAAGACCTGGGAATGAAGATCGACGCCGAAGACGTGGACAACAAGAACGTCGCAGCGGTGATGATTACCTGCGAACTGCCCGCCTTTGCCACCAGCGGCCAATACATCGACGTGAACGTCGAGACGATCGGCGACGCCAAGAGCCTGGTTGGCGGCACCTTAATCCAGTCGTTTCTCTACGTGGTGGGCGACAAGCAAACAGTGTTTGCTGCCGCTCAAGGACAGGTCACGGTCGGTGGCTTCGATGTCAGCGCTGGTGGCAGTTCTTCCAGTAAAGGCCACGTCACCGCCGGCACGATTCCCGGTGGCGCGATCGTTGAGAAGTCACTTCCTGGCAAGTTTGTTTTCGACGGTCGCATGTATCTGGATCTCGACGACGCGGACATCACCACCGCAGAGCGGACCGCAGCAAAACTGAACGAAATTTATCCTCAATATCTTGCCCATGCTGAAAATGCGGGAACCATTTCGTTGACTTTGCCGGGAAGTGAAACCGCGATTTCCGCAATGAGTCGAATCGAGCTTGTAAAGGTGATGAGTGACGTGCAAGCGACGATAGTCATCGACGAGAAGACTGGCACGATCGTGTTTGGCGCGAATGTAAAGATCGGGCCGGCGGCGATCGCCCAGGGCAGTTTAAACGTTCGGATCGATACGATCTTTGATGTGAGCCAACCGGCGCCTTTGTCCAAAGGGCAGACGGTTGTCGTGCCCAACTCAAATATCACCGTCGATGAGCGGACGGCCCAAATCGCCACGCTGGCGCCAAATACAACAGTGCAAGACCTTGCAAAGATGTTCCAGGCGCTTCAACTGAAGCCGAAGGACATTATCTCGATTCTGCGGGCTTTGAAGACTCAAGGAGCCTTGAAGGCAAGGATCATCTCCCAATGAGCATTGATATTCAAAACGCTGCCCGCGCTCTGCAGATTGCCAAGCGGGCCCAGCCAGAGCTCGCAAAACTGAAAAAGGCAACCGACGGATTTGAGGCTGTCTTCTTGAAAAAGCTCTTCAGCCAGATGCGAAGCACGGTGAAGGAAACGCAGTTTGGGGAGACCTTCGGCAAAGAGATTTACAACGATATGTTCGATGAGGCGATGGCAAATGCCGCTGCCAAATCCAAGACTTTGGGAATGGGGGACCTGCTTTACCGGCAGTTTGCGCCTCGCGTGATTTCGCAAGTGGCAACTCAAGTTAAGCAAGGTGCCAAGACACATAAGGATCAATCATGAAAACAAGAGACCTTCAACAACTCTGGTGGGATTGGCTCGGCACATCCGAGCGACTTCTGCGCTCGCTGTACGAACAAACCGCTGCCTTAACTTTGCGGGATGTCGCTCGGGTGGAGAGAATCCAACCGGAGCTCGACCAAATGCTCGCCAAGTTGCGAGAACTGGACGCCCAAGCCGTGACGCTCGCCCACAAGCTGGCCGGAGAATTGGAAACTGAACCCAATCTTCGAAGTTTGGCGAGCGTGCTTGAAAAAGCCGAAGCACAGGCTCTGGTGGGACTAGGTAACCGAGTTACCGTTGCTGCCCGAAACGTCCAGGACGTCCTCAAGAAGAACCGAACGCTCATCGAGAACGAGATGAACTACATCAATGGTTCATTGACCTTGGTTGCCAAGGCAGCCGTGCAGGCGCAGGGACCGTTCAACACTTCAAAGCCCGACTCTATTTTGGTGGATCAAGCCGCCTAGGAAAAAGCTATGCCGGGAGCATTTCACGGAATCAACATGGCCTCGAATGCGCTGAGGGCATTTCAGCGCGCACTCGACGTCACAGGGCACAACATCTCAAATGTAAATACCCTGGGCTATTCGCGGCAGTCCATCGAGTTCAAGGACAACGACCCCACTCAATTCTGGAGCGGAGGCGTCCACTCGCTCGGAAATGGCGTTTCGGTAGCTTCGGTGAACCGGATCCGTGACCTGTTTTTGGAGCAACGTCGGCTGGGGGCTTCCGGCGACATGGGTCGGAGCATGCAAATGGCGGATGGGCTGTCTGGCATCCAGGGACTGTTTCTCGAGCCTGGGGGCAGCGGAATTGCCGATGCCATGGACAAGTTTTTCAACTCTTGGAGCGCGCTCGCGTCCAACCCAAATGAACCAAGCGCGCGGCTACAGGTTCAACAAGCTGGCGCAACGCTGGCGAGCCGAATCCGAAGTACCTATTCCGACCTGCGAGCGCAGTTCGATCAAACTACCCAGACCATTCAAGACACCTTGACTCAGGTTCAACGACTTTCTCAGGAAGTCGCTGACCTCAACGGGGAGATTCGAAAAAAACAGGCCGAAGGGATGGAGCCGAACGACCTGCTCGACCGCCGAGATCAAGCGCTGCGAGAAATGAGCTCCCTGGTGGACATTCACACCATTCCCCAACCAGACGGAACCGTGAACGTCTATATGAACCAACTCACGTTGGTGGACAGCGCCGGTGCAGTTCCGACTCCCATGAACTTCGATACCGCAACGAATACTATTTCTGATGCAACTGGCACGTTCGACGTGCGCAGCGGGAAGCTACGATCACTATTCGAAACAGCCGAGCAAATCAAGGTTTACGAGGGGAATTTAGACTCGATCGCGAACGAACTGCGCACCCAAATCAACTCGGTGCACGCGACGGGCACGAATCCACTCGGCAACACGGGGGTGAATTTCTTTAACGATTCCAATCCCCAGTCCGGAGCCATCGATTTCGACTTGGATGCCGCGGTTGCCGCCGACCCGGATGCAATCGTGTCCAGCGTTACCGGAACTCCAGGAGACGGTGGACTTGCCCTCAGCCTTAGCCGCCTGCGTGATCAAGCGGTAGGAGCCTTGGGCGGCAAAACCTTTGGCCGTTACTTCCAGGCGATGGTCTCGGACGTGGGAACGCGAGTTGCTTACTGGGAATCGGAGTTACAGACGCAAAGTGCGGTTAGCGACCAGATCGACGCCCAAGTGCAGGCGGTTAGTGGAGTTAGTCTGGACGACGAAATGGCGAACATGCTTCGCTTCCAACGGAGTTATCAAGCGGCCGCCAAGGCCCTGACCATCTTCGATCAAATTGCCGAAGATTTAATTAACATGGTCCGCCGCTAGTCGAGGGTAAGTCATGAGGATCAGCACCGCTTACCAATTCGAAGCCTACGCAAGCGACATTCGCGCCGCCCAGGAGCGCGTGAATGAGGCTGGCCGGCGAGTGACCACAGGAAAACGACTCGACAAACCGAGCGACGATCCGCTGGGAACGTCGAAGAGCCTGAGTCTGAGAAGTTATCGGGCTGCGACTGAGCAATACACGAAGAATCTAAATGTTGCCAAAGGCGTCTTGGGTTATTCCGAGGACGCACTTGGGAACCTCAGCGACAGTCTCAAACGGGCTTACTCATTGGCGGTCCAAGGAGCCAACTCGTCCACTGACCAAGCGGGGCGAAATGCAATGGCTCAGGAGATTTCGACCATCCAAGAGCGGCTCGTACAATTGGCGAACTCCAGGGGCCCGGCTGGCCAATACCTATTTGCTGGTCAAGATAATGCCGCGGCGCCCTACACGGTGAACGGCACAGGTCTTCAGTTCAATGGCGATCTGAACCCCATTATTATCGAGACCGGGCCCAATGAAGTTGTCCAGGCCAACACCATCGCCGAACCGCTCATTACCAGTATCTACGAGCGGTTGGAAACCCTTAAAAACGATTTAATCGGCGGAAATGTGGGCGCAATTAGTGGCGTCGGCATCGCCGATATGCAGAAGTCTTTGTCGGAGGTCGACGCCGAGCGGGGGAGCATCGGCGGGAAGCTCCGTCAAGTCGACGAATACGTCAGCCAGTACACCAGGAGGGTGGACGACTTAACTGCGGGGATATCCGACATCGAGGACGTCGATATTTCCCAAGCGATCATGAGCTACCAATCAGCGCAAACTGCCTATGAAGCGGCGCTGAGAGTAGCGAGCCAGGGCTATCGACTGAGCCTGATGGACTTTATTCAAGGTTGACGTACTCCATGATTCTTTCTAACACTCGCTTCGGCGAAATCGAATATTCCGCCGATGACATCATCAGCTTTTCGGACGGATTGATCGGTTTTCCCTCGAACACAGATTTCCTCCTCATCAATCCGAAACCAAACACCCCGTTTCGTTGGCTGCAAAGCATCGACGAACCTTCCCTGGCATTCCTTGTCGCCTTCACTGAAGCCATCGTTCCGGCATATGCACCGGAAGTCGACGACCGGATTGCTAGTGAACTCGAATTGGACGAGGAAACGCCGCAAATGCTCCTCACCACGGTCACCATTCCGGCAGGAAATCCGCAGGAGATGACGACCAATTTGCTGGGGCCCATTATCATCAATGGCGCAACAATGAAAGCAAAGCAGGTGATCTTAACCGACGACTTGTATACTGTTAGGCACCGGGTATTCGCGACAACCGAGCGCGTAACGGAAAAGGTAGCGGCGTAACGGCTTAAAACCTCGTTTCGTGACCGGCCACGGAGGGCTTGTCGAGCATGTTGGTGCTCACACGAAAACTGCATCAGAGCATCGTCATAGGGGATCAAATCGAGGTCGTTGTGCTCGAGGTTCGTGGCGAACAAGTTCGTCTTGGAATCAAAGCGCCCAAGGACGTCACGGTTCATCGTAAGGAAATTTACGAACAGATCCAAGAAGAGAATAAGAGCGCTTCGGAAGCCCGGCTGGAAGATATTCCGGGAGGCTAACGTTCAGAAATGAACTTGCGCGAAAGGTATCGCCCGATCGCCCTGGCTTCCAATTTACTGGTGGTCAGCAGCTTTGCGGTCTTTATCGTGCTGTTAATGACGAACCACGGTTTATCGCTTGTCAATGTGGCGATTGGCAGCGCCATTTTATTGATTGGTAACTTGGTGTTCGTGGGATCCGGAATTATCACGCCCGGGCTGGTAGCGCCGGGCAAGATCGTTTTCCCCCTAAACCTTACGCTTCCCATCGTTTTCTCTGCTTGGTGCCTGGTCGTGGCTTTCCTGACTTGGCGCATCGGTAGTCCTCTCGAGCCCGCCATCGAACCTTTCCGTAAGTTTGCAAATCTCTTCGATTGGATGGACTTGATTTGGCTGCCGATCGTGCAGTGCTCCACCCTAACCGTTGCCGCGGTCGCAAATATGCGCAACGTGTCCGCGCAACTCCAGGAGTTGGAATAGATGGAAATCCATTTCGGCTCAGAACTGCTGAAGGCGGAATGGCAGGATGCAGTAGGTTGCCTGGGGACCTTCGATGGAGTGCATCGCGGCCACCAGAGAGTTATATCCTCGGCGGTGCAACTCGCCCGTGAGCGAGGGTTACCTTGCGTGCTGATCACGTTTGACCGCCACCCGGCCGCCATTTTGGCGCCTGATCGCTGTCCAAAGGCGATCGCTTCTCTCTCGCAAAACCTTCGGGCATTTCGCGATTTAGGGGTTTCACTCGCGTTGATCCTGCCGTTCACCGTTCAATTAAGCCAAACCACGGCTCAAGAGTTCTTGGACGATTTTTTCATCGGGGCGGCGAGAGTCAAGCACTTGGTCGTGGGGCACGATTTTGCATTCGGCAAGGGCCGCGAAGGCACTACCGACTGGCTTCAGCAACGGATCGACACCCGCGTCATTCCGCCCTTTGAACTGGATGGACAACGAGTAAGCAGTTCCGCAATTCGGAGTGCAATCGAAGCAGGCGAAGTCGATCGGGCCGCCATGTGGCTCGGGCGCGATTTCGCCGTCGATGGCATCGTCGTGTCGGGCCAAAAGTTAGGACGGCAATTGGGTTACCCAACGATAAATATGGCGCGCGCACACGAAGGGGTGTTGCCCTTGGATGGAATTTACGCCGGGTCGGCAAAGACTCGATTGGGCGTCTTCCGGGCGGCAATAAGTATTGGTTACCGACCCACGGTAGATGGGACGAACCGTACGATCGAGGCCTTTCTGATCGACTATCCGGGAGATGAAATTTACGGTGACCACGTGGAGCTTGCATTCCACCGTCGGCTTCGTGGGGAAGAGACATTTGCATCGCTGGAAGATCTAAGGGCACAGATTGCTCGAGATGTTGCCGACGTTGCCAACGACCGAACCCTTATCTAGCGTCCACAGCAATATGAAGAAACCTATTTGGATCGTTCTCGGGGTCGTGATTGTCCTCATCGGGATTCGAATCGTGATGGGTTTGGCACCACAAGACGACAAGAAGCTCATCAGGGAAGCGCTTGCCGAATCTATTAAGGCAAGTCGAGAGGGAAGACCGGGCGGAGTGATGGATAAGATTTCCACCAAGCTCACAGTGAATAACGAGCAGTTTTCCCGCAGTCAAATCGCTAACGTGATCCGAGATTCAAAACCCGAAATCGAGGTCACTCAACAGGATCCCGTCGTGATGGGGGATGAAGCGCAGATCACTTCGCCGGTTAGGTTGAAGCTATCTGCACCCATTGGCAAGGCGGTTGCGTTCGATGGCACGATCAAGGATGTCACATTAATTTTCGCCAAGGAATCCGCCACAGATTGGTTGATCATCCCAACATCCAAGTGGCGACTCAAAGAGGTCAAGTTGCCGGACGACGCAATGTCGCAATTAAGCAGTTCCGGTGGATTTGGCGGATTTGGACTGTGATGAATTAAGATAAGAGAATGAAGAGTGTATTGAAGATTTTCGTGCTGGCAATGCTTGCGATTGTTTTCATTGCGGGCTGTCAACCGCAAGCAGAGGGCGACCCGGCGGCCCCAGCCACGACGACTCCGCCCGCAACCACCAGCACGACAAGCTAACTAAGCTTTTAGGTTGGCATCAAGAGTAATTTCGCAGTTCAGAAGCTTTGAGATCGGGCAGCCGGATTTGGCGGCATTCCAAGCTTCTTCTGCCTTCGCTCGATCGGCTCCTTGAGCATGAACCGTTAACGCCAAGTGTGACTTCGTTACCGATAGATTTTGCATGGTAACCGTCGCCTTTGTTTCAATAGAAGTTGGATGGATTCCACGCTCCTCGAGTTGGCCACTGAGCGCCATGGAAAAACATGACGAATGGGCGGCTGCGATTAACTCCTCTGGCGTAGTGCCCGGCTCCTCTTCAAAACGCATGCGGAATGTGTAAGGGACACTCTGCAGCGCCCCGCTCTGCGTGGAAACATTACCGTTTCCATCCTTTAGACCACCCTTCCAAACTGCCGTTGCCGATCGATCCATTTCATCCTCCTCAATGCATAGACTGCATTCCAAGGATACTTGGCGAAAAGCGTTTGGTATCGTAAGGCCGATGTCGGACTTCGAATCGCTTCTAAAAATGCCCAAGGTGGAGCTCCACGTTCACCTGGAGGGCTCGATTCGGCCGGAGACGCTTCTAAAGCTCGCCCGTCGCAACGACATCGAGTTACCCGCGAGCGATTTAGAAGGTCTACGGCAATGGTATAGCTTCCAAAGCTTCCGGCACTTTGTAGAAGTGTACGTTGCCATATCAAAGTGCTTGAAAACTCCGGAAGATTTGGAACTAGTCGCCCGGGAGTTTTTGGAAGGTCAGGCAGAGCAGAACATTATTCATACCGAGGCGACGTTTACCGCCGCTACCATTGAAACGCACGTCGGAATTCCCTTTGAGGAGCAAATGTCTGCTTTGCGGTCAGCCGTCGACTATGGCCACGATGTGCTGGGAATTAGCTGTTCCTTCATCTTGGACATCGTGCGGGGAATGAGCGTCGAACGTGCAAACGAGGTTGCCAAATGGTGTGTCGACCACCATCACGACGGGGTCTGTGCGCTCGGAATTGCCGGTGAGGAGCACTTGGGAACGGCCATTTACCAAGAAGCATTCGACATTGCGCGAAAAAATGGCGTCCCCGTGATCGCCCACGCGGGAGAGACGTGTGGTCCAGAAGTCATTTGGGATTCGTTGAAGTATGCGGATTCAGTTCGAATTGGCCATGGCGTTCGGTGCCTGGAGGATCCAAAACTGGTCGAGCATTTACGCGAAAGACAGACGCCGTTGGAGGTCTGCCCTTCCAGCAATGTTTGCCTTGGCGTATTTCCCAGTTGGGAGGAACACCCGCTGAAGAAGCTCATCGATGCCGGCCTATACGTGACGCTTAACTCCGACGATCCGCCCATGTTCAACACCACCCTCACTCAGGAGTTCGAGCATGCTTGCAACACTTTTGGATTCTCTTTGGATGATTGCCGGGAACTGTCGCGTCGGGCGGCGGCAGCCTCGCTACTTCCCAACGAAAATAAGGCAAGGCTGATCGAGGCGATGGCATGACGGATCGCCAGATGGCTGACGCCTTGGCGGCAATCGTGGGAGAGGAGCATGTTTTGCATGGTCCGGGCGCGCAGCGAGCCTACGATTGCGACGCTTATACCGTCGACCGTTCGAAGCCCACGGTGGTGGTTTTGCCGGGATCTACACATGAAGTCGCCGAGATCATCCGCTGGTGTAACGAAGTCGAGATACCGTTTACCGGCCGAGGCGCAGGCACGGGTTTGAGTGGCGGTGCTTTGCCGGCGTTGGGTGGGGTTGTAGTGTCAACCAAGCGATTGACCCGGATCTTGGAAGTCGATATTCCAAATCGGTGCCTCCAAGCGGAAGCTGGAATTGCCAACAAGCGACTGAGCGATGCGGTACGGGAACACGGATTGCACTTTGCTCCCGACCCCTCATCTCAGACGGTTTCGACCCTTGGTGGAAACATCGCCGAGAATGCCGGGGGTCCGCACACCTTAAAGTACGGGGTCACGGCCCAGCATATTCTTGGCGTTACGATGGTCGATCCGGCAGGAGAAATCCTGCAATTTGGAGGACCCATGGGTAGCGGCCCGGGGTTTGACTTTGTCCCGCTGATTGTCGGATCTGAAGGAACCCTTGGAATTATCACCGAAGCTTGGGTGAAATTGACTCCGCTTCCGACGGCGGTCGAAACTGCCCTGGTTGCGTTTCCAACCGTAAGGGATGCAACCCAAAGCGTAGCCGACATCATCGCCGCCGGTGTCATACCTGCCGCCCTGGAATTGATGGACCATGGGATTTTGGTGGCATTGTCCGCGGCGTTTGGCCTGCAATATCCAGAGGGCTCCGCCGCTCTATTGTTGGTGGAGTGCGATTCTGCGTTGGAAGCAGATGAGGCGGTATCTCGGGTGAAGGACGAGATGGCGACCGCGACACGCATTTGCCATGCGAATGGTGCAATGGAAGTCTCCATCGCGCAAAACGAGACCGAGCGGCAAAGGCTGTGGATGGCTCGCAAGAAAGGCGTCGGCGCGATGGGTCGGCTGGCGCCATCGATCGTAACCCATGACGGTGTGATCCCAAGGTCGAAGTTGCCTGAGATGCTGGACTTCGTTTATGGAGTTGCCGACAAGCACGGGGTCAAGGTCGCGAACCTATTCCATGCGGGTGACGGGAATCTTCATCCCTGCTTTTACTTCGATGATCGCGATGCCAAGCAGGTTAAAGCGGTGATAGAGGCCGGCGAAGAGATCATCCGACGTTGTGTGGAATTAGGCGGAAGCGTGACCGGCGAACATGGCGTGGGAGTTGAAAAGCAGGATCTCCTTCCCTTGATGTTTTCCTCGGATGACTTGCGATTCCAGTCGATGGCGAAGCAGATATTTAACGACGGTGATCTCTGCAACCCGTGCAAAGTACTGCCCAACCAGAAAAGTTGTGTGGAGCATAAAAAGCGTTGGCGCGGAGTAGCCTGGTGAACGCGCAGTTGATCGAGCCTACGAGCATTGAAGAGTTGAGAGAAATCCTGTTGGAATCCTCGTGCTTGATGCTAATTGGACACGGAAGTCGCTTGTCGGGCAATTCTGTGGCCCCAACTGCTTCTCTCAAAAACTTCCAAGGAATCACCCGCATTCAACCGGAGGACATGACCATGTCCGTGCGCGCCGGGACGAGCCTATGCAGGCTTCGGAAGGAGTTAATGGAATTGAGTTTTGGGCTGCCTGTGGCCCCCATGGGTTCGATTGGCGGGGCGTATATGTCCGATACTTCGGGCCGCTTGCTTCGAGACTCGGTCCTTGGTTGCACATTTATGCTCGCTGATGGCACGGTCGTGAAGTCGGGCAGCAGCGCGGTGAAAAATGTTGCGGGGTATGACATCCACCGATTCATGGCCGGAACCCGTGGATCTTTGGCAATATGCTTGGAGCTGATCCTGAGGATAGACCCCATCCAAAACGAATCCGATCTAGTTGACGCTCCCGCAGAAACTCTCGCAGTTTCTGACCCAACTCAGATCCGCTACATGCAACGAGCCAAATCAATTTTCGACCCGACAAATAAGCTGAATCCGGGAATTTGGGGATTCATGTGAGCCATCTCACCGACCTCACGACTCAGTGCATCCGTTGTGGCTTTTGCCTGGAGTCTTGTCCAACGTTTCTCGAGACCGGGGAGGAGACCGAGAGTCCGCGCGGACGGATCTATCTCGTGCGGAGCGTCGAGGAAAATCAGCTTAAATGGAAAGACGCTAAGCCGCATCTGGATCAATGTTTGGGTTGTCGCGCCTGCGAAACCGCTTGCCCGAGCGGAGTGCGGTACGGCGAAATTCTGGAGTTGGCGCGGGACGAGTTAGAGGAGGCGCACGGCAGCATCACTAAGAAGGCTTTGCTATCTGGGATGACCCATCCCAAGGCCTTTCGTCTTCAACTCAAGCTGGGCTCCATATTGCCCGGAAGACGCGTTCCCAAGTTGCTGAGCCGCTTACTGAGTGGAGAGGCTCCAGAAGCGGACCGGCCACGAATTCCTGAGAGGGTGCAGTTTCCACCCTTGGATCCGGGAAAGCTCCCGCCCGTACGCGGCCACGTGTACGTTCTGGAAGGCTGTGTGATGCGGGTTCTGTATCCGCACGTAAATGCAATCACCAAGCGGCTGCTCAGCCGAATAGGCTTTGAGACCATCGAGCAACCTCAGGGGTGTTGTGGCGCGCTCCACGCCCACAATGGCTATCTCCAGGTGGCGGAAACCATGAAAAGGAAGCTACTGGAAGGCTTTCCCAAAGATGCGCCGATTATTGTGAATTCCGCGGGTTGTGGAAGTTGGCTACGGGATTCTGGGAGAGCGTTCGACGCATCCGAATTTCTTGCTCATGAGGGCATGGAAAAGGTGTTGGCTGAATCCGGCAAGCTGGATGCACGGATTACTTATCACGACGCCTGCCATTTGGCGCATGGACAAGGGATTCGATCCGAACCCAGGCAGCTACTCAATGCCATCCCCGGACTTGATCTCGTCGAACTGCCGGAGTCGGAGATTTGCTGTGGTAGCGCGGGTATTTACAACCTCACTCAGCCGAAGATGGCCCGGCGACTTCTGAATCGAAAATGGGCGAATGTGGAATCCACCAAGGCCAACATCGTGGCTACCGGAAATCCGGGTTGCCACGCTTGGATTGCCCAAGCGTCCAGAGAGAAAGGACAAACAGCCGAAGTACTGCACACGTTGGAAGTGCTCGAAAAGGCGCTGATTTAGTTTCCGCCGCGGCGCAAGCGCGACCAAAAGCCGCGCGCCCCTGGGTCCCGATCAATTGGATGATGGTAGCTATGCATGGGATGAACGAATGGCGGCATCGGCGATGCGGTCACGTTCGGGAAGCAGTGCACCTCGTCGGCGGCGTTCAGCCATCGATTCACGTACTCTGCTTTCGAGCCGCCATAGCAAGCTCGGACCTCGGCAACTTTTAGCTTGGGTTTGCCTCGACGTGCGCGCTCTTCGATGACCCAGTCCAGGTCTGACTGCCTGAAGAATTGATGGTTGCCCAGGTGTAACGCACCGTTCTTGTCGCCGTGACCGTAGAAGAAGAACTCGTCCGCCTCCAAAAGCGCAGTCCGAAGTTCTTCCGTGGTGGGCTTCACCATCAGAGTTCCTGGTCGCGTTCCGAGCGTAAAACCAAACGCCAGGTTCGAAAAGGGAACCCGATCTTCATCGCCGCGTACGATAAGCAAGCCTGCCATGGAACTGATCCCGATTATGCGCACTTAATTTGGGGGAAACTATTTGAAGGAAACTCCATGAACAAAACCACATCTTCTACGCTCGTCGATATTCAAAGTACGCAAGACGAGCGGAACATACCCATCGACCGCGTGGGAGTCCGAAATGTGAAATACCCGATGGCCGTACGTGAGCGGGATGGCGGAACTCAGCACACGCACGGCGTTTTCACGTTAACCG